>CBFGTA010000001.1:0-51422 GCA_965651595.1 uncultured bacterium
TTTCTACGACCCAGACACCAACCGCTCCGACCTTGCACGTCGCTTCGACTACGTGCGGTCCGGAATGCTCGAAAAGGGGTGGATCACTCCCGCACAGAGCGAGAAGCTGCGTCTGCCCCGGTTCGCGAAATACACGAAGGCCGCGAACTACTACTCGGGTACCAACGGTTACTTGCTCGATGCCGTCGAACGGCAACTGCTCACGATGGGCTACTCCGAAAAGGAACTGGCTGCTGGCGGATTTCGAATCGTTACCACCTTCGATGAAGACGACCAGGCCGCTGCTGTCAACGCTGTTCGCAATTCGGGCCCTCCGGCCGCGCCGGGACTTCGCATGGGCCTAGCGTCTGTTGATGCCCAGACCGGTGAAGTGCTGGCCATGTACGGAGGCCAGGACTACCTGGAGAGACAACTGTCCGATGCCGATCAGTCGATTGCTCTGGCCGGGTCTACCTTCAAGCCGTTTGCCCTGGCTGCCGCCGCCGAAGCAGGTATCAGCCTCTATTCGACCTGGGACGGCAACTCCCCTCGGACGATCGATGGCTACACCTTGCAAAACGAAGGCAACAGCAGTTACGGGACCATCAACCTGATCCAAGCCTCCGCCAACTCTGTCAACACGGTGTTCGTCGAACTGGGCAATCGAGTCGGCAATGAGAAGGTTCGCGAGGCCGCAATCCGGGCAGGCGTTCCCGAGAACACTATGGGACTTGGCGCTGACCCGACCACAGTCCTCGGCACCGCTTCTCCGACTGCCTTAGACATGGCCAGTGCCTATGCCACGTTCGCCAATGGCGGCGTGCGGGCGGAACCGACCAAGATTCTCGAGTTACGCCGCCACGGCAAACTCGAGTACTCCTTCACGCCGACGACTACCCGCGTGTTCTCGACTGAGACGGCCGAGTATGTCAACACCGCTCTGCAGGCGGTCGTGACGAGTGGTTCCGGCCGGGCCGCCACAGCTTTGGGACGTCCCGCGGCTGGCAAGACGGGGACATCTGACAACAACCGGTCGGCATGGTTCGTGGGCTACACCCCACAGATATCCACGGCAGTCATGATGGCGAAGCAGGACGCCGCGGGCAATTCGATCTCGCTACGCGGAACCGGGGGGATGTACTCCGTCTACGGCGGCAGCTACCCGGCAAGCATCTGGACTGCCTACATGATTCCGGTCATGAGCGGCCTACCGTATGAGTCCTTCACTGGATCCGGGTCGGGGTGGGCTCCCCAGATCCCGGCGACCCCTAGCGAGACACCCAGTGAGTCGCCGAGCCAGACGCCTCGTCCGAGTCGAACGCCGACTCCTACCCCGACCCCGACACCCACTCCGACGCCCCAGCCCACGGCCCCCACAACGCCGTCGGCAACCGCGCCGCCGACCCCCTAATGCGTGGGATACCTCGTTAGCGGTGCCGCTTAGTCCGATACGGGACCGGCAACTGTGGCACTTCGAGGACCGACCGCGTCCCGCGCTCCGTCGAGGACACCACCGCCTGGATCGTCGGCATCGTCAGGCCAGCCGTCGTTGCGAACCGGATCCCCGGAGGGTACGAGAATGTCGCGGATCACCACCGATGCCAGAAAGATCGTGGAGGCCACGTGGGCCAAGATTCCCACTGCGTACCACTGCTCCGGCAGTCCTCGATCTGCTTCCAGACCCGCCAGATACAGCCAGATGCTGGCGAAGTAGACGACCTGCCCAGACTGCCACCACAGGAAATCTCGCCAACGGGGGCGAGCTAAGGCTGCGAGAGGAATCAGCCAGAGGACGAACTGGGGCGAGTACACCTTGTTGGTGAGGACGAATGCGATCAGAACCAGCAGGGCGACCGACGCGAATCGCGGCCGGCGGGGAGCGCGGAGAATGAGAACCGCCAGCGCGATACACAAAGCACCGAACAGAGCCAGCGCCACGAAGTTGAGGGTGTCGGGCGCAATTGTCAGGCCGAGGCTCGACAACATCATCCAGACGGAGCCGAAATCCTGCCCGCGGTCCTGGCTGAATACATAGAAGTGTGACCAACCTTCAAAGTTCGCCACCATGAAAGGCACATTGATGATCAACCACGTAGCCACTGCTATGGCGGCGGTGCGCGCGAACGCGCGAAGTGCGCCAGCGCGCACACACAAGATGAGAAGCGGGCCGAGGAACAAGATCGGATAGAACTTGGTGGCGATTGCCAGGCCGAGGAAGACTCCGGCCCACGTGAGTCGACGTCGAGACCAAGCGAGAAAGAACGCAGCTGACAACGCAACGGCCAGTAGGTCCCAGTTGATGGTGGCGGTGAGCCAGAGCGCAGGTGCAAGAGCCACCATTGCCGCATCCCAGGGACGTCGCCGCACCGTCAAGGCGGTGGCGACGACCGTAACGATCAACGCTGCTAGAAGTCCGAGTACGTTCCAGAAGAAGAAGATGCGCGAGGGGTCGGCCGATCCAGCCGGTGTGAGCCAGGCGGCCGCCTGCATGTACAACCCGGTCAACACGGGGTACTCGAGGTACTCCTGGCCCGGAAGAGGCTCACCCAGGAACGGGAACACGCCAGCTGCGAATCCCCGCAGTTGGTACAGCGGGGAGATGTCCGTGTAGCACATGGTGAAGTACCGATCCGGCGACGCCCATGACGAGGCAATACACGGCGACTTCTGGATCAACCCGATCACGAAACCGATGCCACTGAGCACCACCAGGATCCGCAGCGGACTCCACCAGGAGCGCCGCGGTCGAGATCCGGCGGGAACCGGCCCGCCCCACGCTTCGGTCGCTGCCGCGACCACCGGGTCCTCCCGAGACGGGAGCACGATGTCCCATTCCGGGTCGGGAGGGCGAGCAGATGTCACGAGGTTAAGCCCTCGAGTCGGTCGAATGCGGCTGTTGTGTGTCGAACGCGGCACTCGAGCTGATCACCCACTGTGGGAACTCGGTGGCCGCCTCCGACTGCCTGCCGCACGTCGTCGTCGGCAATCCAGATCATCGACACGTGCATGTGGGGGGGTTCGGCAAACCAGCGCCGCTTGCCATTCCAGGTGAATGGTGACAGTGAGCGGCCGACTGCTTCGAGCGCCCCGGTTCCAGCGGCGACCATGCGTTGGCGCAGCGACGCCGCTGGCGTGGGCGCCTCGAGAGCCACTCCATGAGACGTGCCACCTGAAACAACGAGAACTAGCCCCGACTTGGGCGAACGCTTCTGCCGGTAACCCAGTGACTGTCCGCGAGAAATCTCGTGGACGGCCAACACGGTGCCGGTGGCGTGAAGAGCGCCGGGATCGCCGAGCCACAGCCGAGTTCCGACTCGCAGGTGGATCGGCACGTCGGGTAGTGCGGTGCGTAACGCGACGAGCTCTTCGTCTGTCAGGTGTGACAGCCAGAGCGCCACAGCATCCCCAGTGAGAGGCACTCCGGCCTCCTCCATCGCGGCAACGGCACGAATCCAGGTCAGAGACCAGGCCCACGCCTCGCGCACCTTGGGTGTGGCGCCTTGGGCCAGTTGCGGGGCCTGGTCACTGTCGTGCCACTGCGACTGCATCGTTTCGATGTGCGGCGCGGCCGGTGCGGCGATCGGTAGGTGGACTGCCAGTCCAGCCAAGGCAATGCGGTTGGAACGCAACGCCTCTCGAACTGCTGCGTCAGCGAGGAGGGCATCCAGGTCGGGCTCGCCGAGTCCGAACCGTCGCATGCTCGTCAGGCCCTCGACCACGATGCGGATTGGCCCGTCGGCGCAAATGTCACTGACGGCCAGTGCGTGTAGCGCCTCATTGCTGGCGATGGTGAGGATCACGCGCTGAAATTGGTGCCGTTCGCGCAGGTAATCCCATACTTCTTGAGAGCCAACGTCGCGCGGGTCCCACGGTTGCATCACGAGCACGTCGCCGTCAAAGGTACGAAGAATCTTGGCCGCCTCGATAGCGGTTCCCACCGCAATGCGGTCGCTACCGAGGCGGGTGGTCTCGGTAGCCAACCGGGCTAAGCCGAACCCGTACCCGTTGCCTTTCGCGACGGGAACGATGTCGCCCCCACGCCCCCGCAGTTGCGGAGTCTGAACCGCAGATCTGACTGCGTCACGGACGGCTTCAGTGTGGCCACGCCACTGCTGACCGTCGACGTGCAGGGTGAACGTCATGCCGCTGCCTCTCGGCCCGCAGGTCGAGACTTCCGCCGCATCAGTTCGTTGCGTCGGAGGTACAGGTCGAAGGCCCGCGCGATCGCTGGACGCAACGGATAGTCCCACTCGCCGACGTACTCCTGGGCGTAGCCACCGGTACCGAGCTTGAACCGAATGAGCCCGAAAAGCGGATCTTCGGGATCGAGAGTGTCGCTAATGCCACGCATGTCGTATATCCGGCATCCGGCACTGAGGCTGTCGCGCATCATGGCCCACTGAATCGCGTTCGACGGCCGGGCCTCGCGACCCACTGCCGACGAGGCGCCGTATGAGTACCAGGCGTGATCTCCCACCCGGACCATTGTGGTGGCAGCGACCGGTTCGCCGCCGAAGCGGGCGATGTACAGCCGCAAGCGTCCTGGATCTTCGCTGGTCATGGCGTCCCACATGCGTCGGAAGTACTCTTCACCGCGGGGAATGAAATTATCGCGGTCAGCAGTCTCGACGTAGAGTCGGTGGAATTCCGGGAGGTCTTCGCGGGTTCCGACAGTGACCTCGACGCCCATCTTTTCGGCCTTACGCACATTGCGGCGCCACAGTTGGTTGAACCCGCTGAACAGTTCAGCCTCAGTTCGGTCCGCGAGAGGAATCTGGAACACGTAACGAGGCTGAACATCGCCGAATCCGGCCCCTTCGGAGGCCCGCTGAACCCAGCCCATTCCGCGAAGAGTCTCTCGCACCCGCAGACCTGCGTCGGAGATGTCGGATGGCTCGACGTCACCGAGTCGGGTCACCGTTCCGGAGTCAGACGCGGCGATCGCTGCCTTGAGAGTGGGCGAATCCCAAGAACGCACGGCCACCGGCGGACCAATCTTGACTTGAAAACTTCCCGTCGACTTCAGATAGCGCAGCAGCGGATCTAACCACTCCACTAACGTGAAATCGTTGTCGTCCCCAGTCCAATCGATGGTCGGTCCCTCCGGAACGTAGGCCAAAGTTCGCCTCAACCCGGGAATTGCTCGGGTGAGGACGAGGGCCGCTCCGACCAGAGTGGGGCCAGCGAACCAGCCCACACTGCGGTGGCCCCATTCGGCCTTGACTCGCGCCCACGACGGCAACTGAAGGAAGGAAGCCGACGGGATGGAGTCCACATATCCGAGATGCATCGACGCATCGATCGGACGGACTTGCAGTTCTCGCACGCAGACCAGCCTACGGTTTGTGCCCGTCTGCGGTACGTTCAGACCCGCCGCGGCGGTACGGCAGTGGTCAACTGTTCGGCCATCAGACGGGTCGGGCGTGCACCGACGCGGCACGGCTAGGCTGGATCCTGATTTCGGTGTTGTCGAGCGAGAGGGATCGTCATGTCGCAGGTACGGGTCGGAGGACACGTTGACCGGGACGACCCGGCGGCCGGGGCCGCCGCCATCGGAGCCGATTGCGTGCAAATATTCCTGTCGGATCCCCAGTCGTGGAAGAAGCCCGACCTGGGCGCCGATGCGGTGGCGGTCTTGTCCGACTCCCTCCAGAACGCCGACGTCGACCTGTACATTCACGCCCCGTACGTCATCAACGTTGCCACCATGAACAATCGGATCCGCATTCCGAGCCGCAAGCTGCTGCAGCAACACGTCAACCTGGCTGCCCAAGTCGGTGCCCGTGGCGTCGTGGTTCATGGCGGCCACGTCTCACAAGGAGACGACCCCGGAGTCGGATTCGACAACTGGCGCAAAGCCGTCGACCAACTCGACTTTGCCTGCCCGGTCTTCATCGAAAACACCGCCGGTGGCAACTTCGCCATGGCTCGGCGGCTCGAAGCACTCGAGCGGCTATGGGACTCAGTGGGCCACTCTGAGATCGGATTCTGCCTGGACACTTGCCATGCCTGGGCCGGTGGGATCGGGGTACCGGAAGTGGTCGAGCAGGTGCGAGCGATCACGGGCCGAATCGACTTGGTCCATGCCAACGATTCCGAAGGCGACTTCGATTCCGGCCGTGATCGGCACCGGAACTTTGGTGAGGGCACCCTCGGTGAATATCGAATCTTGGAGTGCATTGCGGCTGCCGCTGCACCCGTCATTTGCGAAACCCCAGCTCCAGGCATTGCTGGAGACATTGCCGCCATCCGGGAGCACTTGGGCCAGTAGTCACCAGCGCTGCACGTATCCGGGTTTCCGGAGGATCTGGGATCTGGGTCGGCGGCTCGGTTCTGGTCCGCGGCCGTGTGGCCGTCTTGTCCGCGTTCGTCGGCGATCGACGCGCCTCAGCGTCTGTTGATCGCTAGCGTTGCCCTCACCGCCGACCACGAATAGAGGAATGGGCCGTGAGTACGACGACTGAGAACAACCCGTTGACTGGCAAGGCCAAGTATCTGGCGTTAGCAGCCATGATGTTTGCCACGTCGATGATGTTCATCGACATGACGATCGTCTCCTTGGCAGCCCCTGACATTGAAAAAGACCTCGGCATTTCCGACCAGGCCGTTCAGTGGGTGATCAACGGATACCTGCTCGCCCTCGCCGCCACGTTCGCCTTCTGGGGCCGAGTCGCCGACGTGGTGGGCCCCAAGCGGATGGTGCTCATCGGTGTCGTCGTATTCGCCGTGTCGTCAGCGATGTGCGGATTCACGCCAGCTGGTGCGTTCGCTGATGCATGGATCATTGGCTTCCGAGTTACCCAAGGCCTCGGTGCGGCGATGATGTTCCCGGCCGCGCTCGCGGTCGTCGTGTCCGTGTTCGCGGTGGCCGAACGCGGCAGGGCCCTGGCTTTGTTTTTCGCCATTACTGGCGGTCTGACCGCGGTTGGGCCGATCGCTGGAGGTTACCTGACAGAGATTTCGTGGCGAACGATTTTCTGGATCAACATTCCGATCGCGATTGTGGCGCTTATCTTGACGGCGCGAATTGCCAATCCGCAGGCCCCGCGCAAGGAACCGATCGACTGGGCTGGCGCCGTGTTAGTGACGATCGGAATGGGCCTGTCGGTGCTCGGGTTCCAGAACGCGAGCACCTGGGGCTGGACGAGTGTAGCCACGCTCGGATGCATCATCGTGGGCATTGTCTTCATTGTCGGGTTCATCTTCTTCGAACGCGGTCGGGAGTACCCGCTCATCCGGATCACGATCTTCCGTGACCGGGCGTTCTTTGCCGACAACTTCGTGTTGTTCTTCTCGATGATGACCTTTGTCCCGATCTTCTTCTTCATGAGTCTCTACGCCCAGGTCGTACTGGGAGAATCGACCTCTGCCGCTGGCCTGTCGCTGATGTGGTACTTCCTCGGATTTGTGATTGCCGCCCAGGTCGGTGGGCAGCTGATCGACCAGATCGGCTCCAAGATTCCGATGTTGCTCGGCAGCCTAGTGGCGGCTGTTGGCTACGCCGGTTGGGCCGTTCAAGTAACGGCCCTGTCAGCGAGCGCCATCGTCCCGTGGACGATCGTGGCCGGAGCGGGAATCGGCCTATTGCTCGGACCAGCCTCGACCGACGCCGTGAACCGCGCCATCAACGCCTCATACGGCGAAGTCACCGGCATCACGCAGACCCTGCGCAACTATGGGTCGGCAGTCGGAATGGCCATTCTGGGCACGCTGATGCTCACTACCGTTTCATCAAAACTGACCACTTCACTCGTTGGGTTCGGAGTGCCAGCGGACCAGGCCGACTCGATAGTTGCTTCTATCTCCAGCCACACCTCGTCCGGCGGCGGAACGGCCGATCCAGCGACCAGCCGGATCCCCGAGGCGATGAGGGATCAGGTGCTCTCGGCCATGAAGATGGACTTTGCGCTAGCGATTCGCGCAGTCTTGATTGGCATGGTGGTCATGATGGTCGTATCAGCCGTGGTTGCCTTGATCCATCCCGGTGGCAAGGTGGAAGTGGCCGGAACCCCCGCGCCAGACGGTGATCAGCCCAGTGCCGGTAAGCAACTCCTCAAGCGGCTTGTCATCTTCGCTGTGGTCTTTGCGGCTATCTACATCGTGATTTCTCTGCTGTAACAACCGAACGTCCACGGCAGCTCCGAGAAGCCGCCGATCGAAGGGGCTAACCAGCGTGGGCGGGTTGCTGCCCGTTGTGCCCGAAGGCCCTACGTCGCCAGGTCGTTGGCGGGGGCGAGCGCACCCCGGTGGCGCCGACTGATGATGGCGAAGATGGGTACTGTGATCAAGATGAGGGCCACCGCAACGCCGGTCAGGCGCACCCAGTTGTCATCTGGACCGGCGGCAGCAGCCGCCAGATTGGGAGCGATGAATCCCGCTATCAAGCCTGCCCCGGCAACCAGTGCCGGTAGGCGGCCGGACGTGTCGAGGCGTGCGGCCGTTCCATAGAACACCGGGGTCATGGCGTAATACGCCAAGTTCAACAGCTGCATGCCCACCACGAACCAGGCGCCAGTGACGGCCAGTCCGACCGCAGCGTTGCCGACGGCCAGCGCTATGACGAACAACGGCAGTGCTCTGAGTCGTCGAGCGGATGAACCGGTGAACCCGGTGAAGAAGGCACCCAGCAGGCCAGTGACTTGGGTCAGCCCCAAGACGAGGCCAGCTTGGGAAGCGCTGAGACCGGTGGCAATCCCGATGTTCTCCGCGAACGTCCAGATCGCGAAGTTGCCGACGTTGACGCACAAGATGGCCCCGAGAAATACGAGTCCGTGAATTCTGACGGGTGTGGGGGCGGTCGAGGGCACGGTTGCTTGGCGTCGGTCCCCTGTTGTCACGCACGATTCGGTGAGCGCGAGGCGAGCGGGAGACATGAGCAGCACAGCCACTGTGGCTAGCGCTGCTGCAGTGGCGGCAACCGCGAAGGGTGCCGCCGCAGCAGGAAGCGGTAGTTTGTCGTCGACCTGCGGAACGATGGCGATGAGAGTAGACCCGATGATGACGGTCGCTATCGTGGCGGCCGCGAACGCTCGAACTGGCTGTCGGGCTGTGGCGAGTGAGGCGTTGCCGGCGGCCGAGGCAGCCCCCGACGCTAGCCCAATGACGACGAGAATCACGGCCAGAGCTGAAGTGGCGTGGGTGGTGCTGGCAACCGCCCATCCGATCACCGCGATCGTCGCCCCCCCGATGCCCCACCACAGCCGCGGCACTCGCGAAATGATGAGAGCTGATCCGATCACTCCGATCGCGAGACCTCCCTGGTTAGCGCTGATGAGGGCGCCGACCGTGCTGGTGGCTAGACCACGATCGGCCGACAGGCTGTGGGAGAGCAGGGGCGCGAAAAAGGTGGGAATGAGGCTGACGAGAAGGAGGCCGACGCATCCGGCGACAAGCCAACGGTCGCCAGCCAGCCCCGCTTCGGAGTCTGTTCGGCTCACTGAGCTGGCTCTTTGTCGCTCAGCGCGGCCAGGCGACGTAGCTCATCGTCATGCTTGGGGTAGAACACGGCAACCAGGACACCTGCCACCACGACCATGCCTAGGGCGAACGCGAATGCCCAGTTCGCTCCCTGCAGGAACGCCGTTTGAGCCCATCCCATCAGGGTCTGGGCCGGGACTTGGGGGAGTCCGGCGGCCACGCTCTCAGCACCAGCGAACGATTGGGTCATGAGTGCGACGGCCTGGTCGGACACCGATTGCCGTTCAGATTCCGGGACGGTATTCAACGAGGCCGTCAGATCGGCCGAATATTTCACGACGAGCAAAGAGCCCATCACCGACTGCATGATGGCGCCGCCGAGGTCGCGCTGGAGGTCGTTCGTTGCTGACCCCATGCCCGCCTTGTTGGGGGGAACCGCTGCCATCACTGCTCGGCTGGCTGGACTAGCGGCCATGGCGACGCCGGCACCGAGGGATGCGTACGAAATGCCGATCACCCAGTAGGGACTGTCGGCCTGCCACACGAACATCCCGACGAACCCGGCGGCGAGCAAGGCGAAGCCGATTAACAGGGTGATCCGCGACCCGACTCGATTGATCACGATCGCCGCGACCGGCGACAGCACGACCATGGCGATCGCCGACGGCAGGATCGCCAAGCCCGCGGACAACGTCGAGTACCCCATCACGTCCTGGAGGAACTGCTGCCCGATGAAGAACGAACCCATCAGTGATCCGAACACAATCAGGCCAGCAACTGCGGCCACCCAGAAAATGCGATTGCGGGCGATCCGGAAGTCGAACAGCGGGTTCGCTACTCGCAGCTGTCGGCGAACAAACACAACGCAGCTGGCGATCGCGATGACACCAAGTACTGCCGCGACCGTGGCTAACCCTGGCTGCGGGGCGAAGCTGATGGCCAGAATCAAACTCGCCACGAAGATGACCGACAGGACCCCCCCGAAGTTGTCGACCGGTCGCGGGTCGCAGGTCGAGGCGGGTACTCCCACAATCACCAACACGAGAGCGATGGCAGCCAAGGGAATCGTGATGGCAAAGCCGGAGCCCCACCAGCTGAAGGTGAGTAGCCAACCGACGACGGTCGGCCCCAGGCTGGACACGCCCGCTCCGATCCCCGACCACAGCGCGATAGCGGTGACAAGTTTCTTACCGGTGTAGAGCGTGACGATGATCGACAAAGTAGTGGGGTACACCATTCCGGCAGCGATTCCGCCAACTAGCCTGCTGATGATCAGGAAATCCATGCTGGGGGCCCAGGCGGCACAGGCCGCGGCTGGAATCGACACGATGAGGCCGATGATGAGCAGCCGACGACGGCCATGGTGGTCGCCGATTGCTCCCAAGTAGAGAACGGAACCGGCCAGGCCGAGGGTGAAGCCCACCGCTACGAGGTTCAGGCTGGCCTGACTCGCTTCGAAGTGGCGTCCAATGTCGGGTAGTGCGACGTTCGCTACCGCCAGGTTCAAGTTGGCGACGCAAGCGGCGGCGATCAAAGTGAAGAGGGCGAAGCCAGCGCGGGACCGGACAGCCGCAGTCGGCGAGTTTTCCACAAGCGCACGGTATTCGATCACTGGCCGGGGAAGCTCGACTAGTGTGCACCGAGCAGCCCAAGCACCCGGTCAACGTGACTCTCGTCCCTCGAGTAACAGCCAGAATACCGGGCCTATCGGTTGTTGGGTCGGGGCCAGGAGAGTACTCTAGGACAGTTACCCACCCGCTTCGAGCCGCTCATGGCTACGCGGTGAAGGTGGAGTGACCTCCTGTCACGGAAAGGCCGTGACCGATTGAGACCAAAGGAGGCGTGCGCTTCGCATGCGTAAGTACGAAGTCATGGTCATCTTGGACCCCGATCTTGAGGAACGTACGGTCCGTCCGAGCATGGACACTTTCCTCAACGTTATTCGGACAGCTGGCGGCAATGTCGAAGATCTCGAAGTATGGGGTCGACGCCGTCTCGCCTACGAGATCAACAAAGCGGCAGACGGAATCTACGTGGTCGCTACCGTCACCGCCGAATCTGAAGCAGTGGGTGAACTTGATCGCCAGCTGAACCTCAATGACGCCGTCTTGCGCACCAAGGTCGTGCGCCTACCCGAGAATCACGGATCTGCCGCATAGTTCGGGAACGGTCGGCTCTGCCTTCGGGGAGTCGGCTCTCGAGCCGCTTGTGGCAGTTGGAGAAAGGAAGTCCCATGGCAGGAGAACCACAGATCACTCTGGTGGGAAACCTCGTTGACGATCCCGAACTTCGGTTCACGCCCTCTGGGGTAGCGGTGGCACGCTTTCGTGTTGCTTCAACTCCGCGGACGTTTGATCGCCAAGCCAACGAATGGAAAGATGGCGAGTCGGTGTTCCTGACCTGCCAGGCCTGGCGGCAGTACGCCGAGAACGTGGCGGAGTCGCTCAGCAAAGGCACCCGCGTTATTGTCGTGGGTCGTTTGCGTCAGCGCAGCTATGAGACAAATGCTGGGGAACGCCGTACCGTCTATGACGTAGAAGTTGATGATGTCGGTCCCGCCCTGCGTAATGCGACAGCCTCTGTCTCGCGGGTCAACCGCAGTGGTGGTGCCCCCAGTTCTGGCGGTGGATCGGCGCCAGCCGCATCCGATCCTTGGAGCACTCCGGCTGCCTCGGCTGGTGCGGACGAACCACCGTTCTAATCCCTCATCCTTGACCGTCCGGCCCTGCCGTGCCCACGCGAGCAGTGACCGGGCGGGCCCCTCTTAACTGAAAGAAGATCACTATGGCAAAGAAGGAAGCCCCACAGGCCCCTGTGCGGAAAATCAAGAAGAAGGCTTGCCCGTTTTGCAAGCAAGAGAACCCGTACGTCGATTACAAAGATGTGAACATGCTGCGTAAGTACATTTCTGACCGGGGAAAGATCCGCGCCCGTCGGGTCACCGGTAACTGCACCCAGCATCAGCGCGAGGTTGCCACGGCGGTCAAGAACGCCCGCGAAATGGCCCTCTTGCCCTACACCGCCAGCACGCGCTAGGAAGGCTACTGATGAAGATCATCCTTACTCAGAATGTGGACGGCCTCGGTGAGGCGGGAGACATCGTCGAGGTGAAGTCCGGCTACGGCCGCAACTACCTGGTTCCACGTAACCTGGCCATCGTCTGGTCCCGTGGGGCAGAAAAGAACGTCACTGAGATCAAGCGTGCCCGTCAATCCCGGGCCGTTCGTGACGCGGCGCATGCTCACGAGTTGAAGACGCAGCTTGAGGCCGCGCCGGTCACCGTATCGGTGCGCGCCGGTGAAGGAGGCCGTCTGTTCGGTTCGGTATCTGGTGCGGCGATCGCTCAGGCGATCCGTTCGGCTGGCGGTCCGGCAGTCGACAAGCGAGCCATCGAGGTTGACGGCACCATCAAGACGGTGGGCGACTATCGTGCGGCAGTTCGCCTGCATGGCGACATCGCCGCTCGCATCACGGTCACCGTGGTGGCGGCCTGATCACTACGTAGCGGGCCCGCCCAGGCCTTGGCTAGACCCTCTCCCGGTGGGGCAGTCCGCTTCGGTGGCTGCCCCACCGGGTGGTTAAGCGCAGTGGTCGACCGTTGCGCCTCGCCAGAACCCGATCCCGCCGATCCGACCGAGCACATCCGCGATGCCTGCCGCCAACCCGGTGTCATAGCTGCAGCCGCGCATAGTCAACAACTCCGCGCGAACAGCGCTGAACCATTCCCAGAACCGCGTCGAAGTCCGAGTCGTCGCCGTAGTAAGGGTCAGGGACTTCCAGGCGGCTGTCATTGTCAGGAAGGTGCATGAGGTCTGCGTCAAACGAACGCAGGAGCCGAATTCGTTCGAACTCATCGTCGGACCTGGCCAGATCTTGAAGCGCAGCCAGGTTGGCTCGATCCATGGCCAGCACTAGATCAGCTGAATCAAACCAGTGGGAGCGGAACACAGCGGCCCGATGCGAGGGGGAGTATCCGGCCTCCCGCAAGACCTTCTGGGTGCGAGGATCAGCTGGCTCCCCGGCATGCCACCCGGCCGTACCGGCTGAACGAACCGTGACGCGGTCAGCCAGGCCAGCATCAGCGAACTCCGCCCGCAACACCGCCGCGGCAATCGGGGATCGACAAATGTTGCCCAGACAGACAGTGACGACCTCCCAAGTGTGAGGTGCGTTGGACGACTCAACAATGACCACGCACCCATCATATGGGTCCGAGTTGGGTGCGAGTTGGGCGAAGAAATTGTTTCCCACAGGCTGTGAGCACCGGCGGGCCTGCCGTACAGGGTGTTGAGGTCGCTGTTGTGCTGAGCCGTTGACCGCTGTCAACAGGTCGTCCACACCCGCACTGCCACTATGCCCAGAGTCTCCACAAGTCCAGTAACAGCTTGTCCACAGCCGTCCGGAGGAACCGGTCTGCTCGCGTAGTCAATGTCGGAGCGGGCAGCCATGATGTACGAGGACTTGCTGTTGGGGGGCAGCGTCTAGCTGGCGATGCTCCCCCGCGACCTGCGGGCGGAAGTACGTGCCGGTGGTCGTGGGCAAGGAGGACTGCGTGAGTATTGCGGACTTAACGGCACTGCCAGGCTCCCAGCGGGATTCAGTCATGCGCACGCCCCCGCAGGACTTGATGGCCGAGCAGTGCGTGCTCGGAGCGATGTTGCTGAGCAAAGATGCCATCGCTGACGTAGTCGAGGATCTCCGCGAGGACGACTTCTACAAGCCAGCCCACGCCGTGGTCTACGGGGCGATTCTTGATCTGTATGGGCGGGGCGAGCCCGCCGACGCCGTCACCGTGGCCAGCGAACTCACCAAGGCTGGCTCCATCGGCCGGGTCGGTGGTGCCACCTATCTGCACACCTTGACGCAGGCGGTGCCGGTCGCTGAAAGCGCGAGCTACTACGCCCGGATCGTGGTTGAGCAGGCCACTCTGCGCCGGTTGGTGACGGCGGGAACCAAGATCACGCAGCTGGCCTATGCGGCGGAAGGCGAAGTTGACGATCTGGTTGACCGAGCCGAATCGGAGATCTTCCATGTCTCGGCTCGCCGCAGTGGCGAAGACTACGAGGCTCTCGAGACCTTGATGCCCGCTGCCATCGAAGAGATCGAAGCGATTCATTCCCGCGGTGGCCAGCTAGTCGGAGTGCCTACGGGGTTCGCTGATCTCGATGACCTCACCAATGGGCTTCATCCCGGCCAAATGATCATCGTGGCGGGGCGTCCGGCAATGGGTAAGTCGACCTTGGGTTTGGATTTTGCGCGCAGTGCGAGCATCAAGAACGGCGCCACTAGCGCGATCTTCTCGCTTGAGATGTCGCGCAACGAGATCATCATGCGCCTGTTGTCAGCGGAGGCACGTGTGCCTTTGCAACACATACGTAACGGCTCGATGACAGAGCAAGACTGGATGCGGTTAGCGCGGTGCCAGTCCGAGATGAGCGATGCGCCCCTTTACATCGACGACTCGCCGAACCTGTCGCTGATGGAGATTCGAGCGAAGTGCCGTCGACTCAAGCAACGTCACGAGCTCAAGCTCGTAGTGGTGGACTATTTGCAGTTGATGACATCTGGCCGAAAAGTGGAGAGTCGGCAGCAGGAAGTCAGTGAGTTCTCCCGATCGCTGAAGCTGCTCGCCAAAGAGCTTGAAGTTCCGGTGATTGCCATCAGCCAGCTCAACCGCGGTCCCGAGCAGCGAACGGACAAACGTCCGATGGTCAGTGACTTGCGCGAATCGGGCAGCCTCGAACAGGATGCGGATGTCGTTTTGCTCGTCCACCGGGAAGACTTCTACGATGCTGACTCGCGCCCGGGTGAGGCTGATCTGATCGTCGGCAAGCATCGCAACGGACCCACCAAGACGATCACCGTTGCCTTCCAAGGCCACTACTCCCGCTTCGTGGACATGGCCCACGAGTAGGTACCGAGCTGTAGGTTCCCGACCTACTCGGTCACGTCCCGCGCACGCCACCACCCGCCACACTGCATGCCGCAACGAATGCGCGCGGCGGCGGGGCGTGGCAGCCACCCACCGCTCTTTGCCTGGCGCGAACACGCCGAGCAAAGCACCAGCACCATGTACTGGGCGCGCGTACGTACGCCACCCACCGCCTGATGGGCAGCGCCTGCTAACTCGCCGCAGCGTCGAGGGCAGACACCTAGTGCGCTATGAGATCGAGACGATCGGTCACCTCTCAGGAGCGACGGATGTGCTTGGAATTACAATCAAGAGGCGGTATGTGAGCATCAAATGCTTGGTATTGCAATCAATTGGTTCCGAGTTGTTGTAGTCTGAACATGTGCGACGGATGCTCAGTTCGAAGGAATGGGAAGCCGAGATTGGTTCCCGCATTAAGCGTGCGCGGACTCGTCAACACCTCAGCCAAACTCAGTTGGCGACACTGGCGAATGTTTCTCGATCTGCGGTCCAAACCCTCGAATCCGGTGCCGGTAGCAGCCTTAAAACTTTCATCGCGGTCATGAAAGCTCTCAACTCAGATCCTGAACTCGATGCCTTCTTGCAGCACGCAATTCAACCCACACCCATGGAAGTTCTGCGGCAACAACAAAGGAGGCAGTCGTGACGGTCGGGCCCACCATGATTCCTGCCTTAGAAGTACGCGCATGGGGTCACACGGTTGGAGCCATAACGCTCGATAACACAGGTATTGTCGAATTTGAGTACGCAGAAGACTGGGTCACGCGTCGTATCGACCTGGCACCAAGACACCTTCCCGTCACAACGGGTCGCCAACCCACATTCCGATTTCCCGATCTTCCACGAGCCACGTTTAGAGGGCTCCCGGGAATGCTCTCCGATTCGTTACCCGACAACTTCGGTAACAGCGTCATCAACGCATGGCTGGAAAGCCATAACATCGACAAGAACTCTTTCACCGTTCTCGACCGGCTCGCATACATCGGTGAACGCGGTTTCGGTGCACTCACCTACCATCCGGCAACCCCCATCGACACCGACACCACGAGCAGCGTCTTAGACATTGCCGCGCTCGTGACCGCGGCGCGATCTGCAATCAAGGGAACCGTCGACAACACCGAAACGCTGAGCCATCTCATCCGCGTCGGCTCATCCGCTGGCGGTGCTCGTGCGAAAGCGATCATCAACTACAACACGGAGACCGGTGAACTCACCGAAGGTCACCTCGAGCCGGAACCAGGATTCGAACCGTGGCTCATGAAACTCGATGGCGTCAACCCGAACGCGTCCGTACTCGGGCACACCGAACCGTACACACGCATCGAATACGCCTACCATCTCATGGCCATGGATGCGGGAATCATCATGAATCCATGCGAACTTATTGACGAAGGTCCACGCGCACACTTCATCACGAAACGATTCGACCGAACCCGGACTAACGATCGGGTGCATATGCAAACACTGTGCGCCTTAGACCATCTCGACTTCCGGCAACCCGCCGCCCACAGCTACGAACAACTCCTACGCCTCACCAGCGACCTCAACCCCGACCCGTACCAGCGCGGCGAAGCGTACCGACGGCTCGTGTTTAACGTCCTCGCAGTGAACCGTGACGACCACACAAAAAACACCAGCTTCCTTTACACCCCAGACGATGGCTGGCATCTCAGCCCCGCTTACGACGTGACGTACGCACACAATCCCGACGGCCTATGGACCGCCACCCACCAAATGACCATCAACAAGAAGACCGCCACCATTACCCGTGACGATCTGCACTACGTGGGCGACAAATACGGGATACCCGGTTACCGCGACATCATCAAGACAGTGACAGCCGCCGTTGCCGACTGGGAAACATACGCACAACAAGCAGGTGTTCCCGAATCCGTCACGAAACGCATCCGTGACGACCTCAACACCGTGCGGCTCTCGTAGCCGTCCACGCCGACCGGGGGCAGCACCTCGGCGACCTGAAAGACAACCTCATCGACGTCCTCGACCTGTCCTCCGCGATCGGACACTCGACCGCATCACCTGGGGACTTCCAGTCTTTAGTCGACACCTGCGGAAACACTCTGACGTAGTTCGCAAAGATCTGTCGTATCAGCAGGTATCGCGTATCAGCGGGAACGCCAAGTGGCGTTACCCGCAATGCAGTACCAGCATTCGTTCGGAACTCAGTTGATGGTAGATCGGTTTCGGCGATGAGCTGTCGGATGTTCAGATGCTCGGACCATCCCTGGCGTCCGCTGAGATCAGTGACGGTGTTCCGCACTGCAGTCGTACACCGTTTTCGCGCCAGCAAAAAAGTCTCAGCCAACGTGAGCCAGGACTTGGTGTGCTGGCGATCTGTTGCCAGTGCCCGTGGGCGCCGCCGGTCCAGTCGGCGAATTCTTATGTAGCTGCAGATCTCTTTGATGATCGCGAACACTTTCCGTTTCGGCGGGGCTGCTGGACCAGCCTCCCCTAGGTGGAGGTGTGTGGCATGGCGAGCACGATCGCGGCGATCCCCGACGAGGTGGATAGGTTGGTGCATCTCGGGGACTTCGGCCTAATGGGCTCCGGTTTCGACACGTTCCTTTACAAAGTTAATAGGGCCGCGGCTGCCCGCGGCGTGGATGTTCGTGTGGTGCCTGGGAACCACGAAAACTATGACTGGATCGCCCGCCAGCCCACCGATGGCGACGGTCTTATTGCCGCCGACTGGATCCGGTTGTTCCCCCGCGGATACCGGTTCACTGTTGAAGGCGTGACGTTCTGCGCGGTCGGAGGCGCCGTCAGCGTGGATCAAGGACGGCGCACGCCGGGAAAGAGTCGGTGGCCGGCCGAAGCGGCGCGTCAGGTTGGCCAGCGCCTTGGCATCAGGCCGCGGGAGGTTGAACGGTGCATCGACGCGTGGTGGCAGTGGCCATCCCGATGTGGTGCGCCAGAGCCGGCCCGTGATCCGGAAGTGATTGAAGGCCCGGCCGTCATCGACACGCGTGCAGCGACGGTGGTGCGGATGCGCGTCCGCGAACAAGAACAACTCCAGCTGCTCGACATCCGTGCATGCACCGCCGGACACCCCATGGTCCTGCTTCTCGACGTGCGGCAAGACGGAATCGCGACGACGCGCCAGTCAACAAGACTCGCCGGGCGCCATGTAACAGGATATGTGTCAGGTACTGGTGGGGCAGTTGTAGCCGCGGGCGACGTCTGCGAATGTCCGCCAGGTTGTGTGCAACCGTGCGTGGCCGTCAAGCTTGGGCCGGGGAGAAGCCGTAGCAATGGTCGATTGCTGCTTGGAGGGAGCCGGGGCGCGCCTCGGTGCGGCACGCGATATATCCGTCGGGCCGAACGAGCATCCAGGTCGGACCTGTGATCGAAAATTCTTTCTGGATTCGCTGGCCAGGATCTTGCAGCAGGGTGACGCCATCCAGAAGTCGCGGCGGCTCTCGGTCGGTCACGACGAAAGCGCTCAGGTTATCGAATCGGGAGTTAGCGGCGGACAACTCCCCAAGGGCCGGGTGAGTCGGTTCAGCGAACAGGATTAGGCGGTGGCCGAGGCCGCGGATCGCTTCCCGCAAGGTCATTTCAGCACCGTCACGGACGATTCCAGTGCTGTGAGGTAGCCGATCTCCCGCACCGGGGCAAGCGTGAGACCGGTCCGCGTGCCTCGCCACGATAGGGCTGCGGTGGTAATGGATCGACGTCTGGGCGATCTGCCGAGACTGTTCGGTGGTCCACCCGTCGTGGTGGTAGAGGTGGCGGAGCACGCGATCACGCATCCGTTGGGTTGTGCCGTGCGTGAAGGTTGTCAGGCGCTCTTGGAGTCCAGCCTGGTGCACGATGGCGGTGTCGATTGGTCGTCGTTCGGCGTCGTAGCTGTCCAGGATCCGCGGTGATACCAGGTCGGCTTTGACCATGGCGAGTTTCCAGGCGAGGTTCCACCCGTCCTGGATACCTGCGTTCATCCCCTGCAAAGAGATGGGGCTGTGTTCGTGGGCGGCGTCACCGGCTAAGAACACCTGCCCGGACCGGAAGCGGCGCGCGTGATGGTGGTGGACCATGAAGTATGTGGTCCAGACCGCGTCAACGACGCGGGCCGGTGTCGGTAGAACCGCATCGAGCATGTCTTGAAAGTCACTGACGGTGGGATTTGGTGGACGGCCGCCCGGGGCGAGCGGACCACAGTTGACGAAGATTCGCCACCGGTTGTCCGGCATGCTGTAGATCTGTACCGACCCGCGATGCTTCATGAACGCCGCTGCTTCGTGGGCGTCGCCGTCTGGCCAATCGAGGTCGACATCCCCGAGTGCGTAGCTGGTGGGGTAGTCGCCGCCGACATAGTCGATGCCAGCCAAGTGGCGCACTGTCGAATGAGGGCCGTCGGCGCCGATCAACCAACGGGACCGGTGTTCTTCACGGCCCTTTGGGGTCGCCAGGGTTGACACGACTGATGCGGACTCCTCTCGTAGTTCGGTGAGTTCGCTTTGCCAATCGATCTGACCACCGAGGTCGTGGAGGTGGTCGGTTAGCCGAGCCTCGGTCTCGTTTTGCGGCAGGCTGAGAATAAACGGATAGCGGGTCGGCAACCCTGTGAATGTTGTCTCCCCGATGCGCTCGCCATCGGAGTAATACGCCAGACACTTCCAGTTCACCCCGGCGTCCAGGAAGGAATCGACGATGCCGAGTTCCTCGAAGATCTCTAGTGTGCGAGCTTGTAGGCCAGCGGCCTTCGACAGGCCAGCTGGCCCGCTGGCTTTGTCGATCAAGCGGACCGACAAGCCGCGCCGCACTAGTTCCGCGGCAACGAAGATACCGGTGGGCCCGGCCCCGGCAACGAGCACATCTGAGTAGGAAGCCATTGCCTGATTATGGGCGATACCAGTGGCGATTGCGACGTCAAGATTGCTGCACGGCGGCCGCAACCGTAGGCAGGACTGCACGGCGGCCGGGACACGTTTTCCTAGTACCCTACGGCGTGTTCCGGGCCAGGTGCCGACACCAACGTGATTGGAGGACGAACGAGGTGCGTCCACAATTTCGGCCTCCCGGTCAGCGCTTGGGCCACCTAGTAATTGGATGTGGCGTCACTGTCCGGAGGCGTGGATACGGGGACTGGTAGGCCGTCAATTGTGTGTCCAGCCAAGGTGCCAGACCGTGTTACGGCCACCGCCATCTGATGTTGAAGCTGCGCGTAGGCGCATATGGCTCATCTAGTATGGCTGCGTCAGTCTGCAACGAGATCAACCCGTGTTCGGGTAGCGCGATGGGGAGCCGGAAGTGCCGAGGAGGAAACCGATGCGAGTACTCGTCATCGGTGGCGGGATAGCAGGGCTGACCCTGGCGGCTCATCTGCGCATTCGCGGGATCACGCCGGTGGTGATCGAGCGAGCACCCGAGTACGGCGATGTCGGGTTCTCGATTGGGCTGTATCCGTTCAGCGCCAACACGCTGCGCGAGATCGGGGCATACGACGAGTACATCCGCCAATCGAAGCCGATGCGCAACTACTTCATGCACGACCAACGAGGCGACGTGCTGCAAGAATTGTCCATGCCCGACGTGCTCTCGACTATCCCTGGTGAGATGCGGATGCTCCATAGAGCTGCCTTGGTCGAGATCCTGCTCGCCGCCGCCGGGGTCGACGTCCGCATGGGTACCACTGTTGCGAACATCGCAACAGGCGATGACCGCGTCCGGGTCGCGTTCAGCGATGGGGACGACGGGGAGTTCGATCTTGTCGTGGGAGCCGAAGGCATGCATTCGCCAACCCGTGCCTCGCTGGTGCCGGACCAGGACACGACGAAGGACTGGGGATTCACCGCGCTCACGTGGTGGATACCGGACGACGACGCAATCGGCTCAGACGTGCATGAGTATTGGGGGGCCGCAGCCTTCTTCGGCGTCTATCCAATTCCGGGCAAGGTCATGGCGATTGCTGCCGCACCAACTCCACCAGACATTGACGAACTGTCGCAAGACCAACTGCGCGAAATCGCCATTGAGGCAGCAAATCAGTTTTCTGATCTAGCGCAGGGAGCTGCCGCAAGGATCGGTGACCAAGACGTGTTTGCGTGGCGTATGATCGATCAACTCAGCCCGACGTGGTCACAAGGCCGAGTTGCTGTCGTTGGTGATGCGGCTTCGGGGTTCCTTCCGACCGCTGGCGTAGGTGCATCAAATGCGATGAAGAGTGCTGCGGTACTCGCTGACGAACTCGGCAGAGCGGATGCGGCAACGATTCCGCTCGCCCTCAAATTGTGGGAAGCGAGGGCCCGCCAGAAGGTCGAAACGAATCTGAACGCATCCAGAACGATCGGCAAGTTCACTTTCATTAAAGGCAAGTCTGCCGCCCATGTGCGCGATCTCCTCATCCGGCATTACCCAGCAGAACGCGCGGTCAAGCAGATCCTCGACTGCAACACCCAGCCGTTCTGACACGTACCGCAGCTAGGTCGCCAGTTGCGACACCGCACGTCGGGCGAAGGTGACGACACGAGTCGCTGCAATACAGACCTACCACGGTTCTGACGTTTGGAGTGGACCGCCTTCTTCTGAGTTGTCTAGTTGATCACCACTGCGACCCGTGTCATGATTTCCCGCATGAATCTCTCTCGGGGGCGTGCTCGGCCCACCATCGTAGTTGGTGCGGTCGGAGCCCTCATGGCAGCTGCAGTTGCGCCTTTCGCCCTCAGTACTGCTCAGGCAGCCACGGTGGAGTACGGCTTCACTGGCTCGCTGCAAACGTGGTCGGTGCCGGTTGAGGTCGTCACCGCAGCCGCCACTCTGACCGGAGGGCAGGGCGCCAACAGCCCCGACACCGGGGAGGTGGGCCCAGCCGAGGGAGGACAAGGTGCGCAAGTATCAGCGGTGTTCGAAATCCCGGCCGAAACGACTCAATTGAATGTCTATGTGGGTGGTTCAGCTAGCGGGTCTGCTGGCGGCTGGAACGGTGGTGGCGACGGCGGCTCGGGTGATTTCGCTGGCGATTCCGGCGGTGGCGGAGGGGGAGCGAGCAGCATCAGCCAAACCGATGGGACGCCGATTCTCGTTGCTGGCGGCGGTGGCGGCGCCGGAGGATTCAACGGTGAGGGTGATGCCCCCGGTAACGGTGGTGACGCCGGAACTGGCACTGACGGTGTCGGATCTCCGGGCAGCGCCAGTCCGACCGGGGAAGCCGGTGGAGCGGCCGGCATTGTCGCCGGCGGTGCTGGCGGGGCCGGGGGAACGGCACCGTCGGACAGCAACAGCGGTGGGGGCGGCGGCGGAGGCGCGGGCTTCAACGGTGGCGGTGGCGGATCCGCGGGCGGGAGCCTGCTGTCGGCTTCCTCAAGCGGTGGCGGTGGCGGGGCAGGATCGTCTTTCGCAGCCGTCGGCACTAGCAACGTGAGCTACGAGACCGCCGGTGACCAGCCGAACGGAGGGTCAGTGCAGCTGACGTGGATCGACATGTCGCCGACCGCGCTCGGGGCCCTGGCGGTGGGATCCTCGGCTTCGATTCCTCTGTCGTCGACGTACTCTGGCGGCTCGATCACCTGGTCAGTCGTTGGCGGCCAGTTGCCGCAGGGGCTGACCCTCAACGGCTCCGCCATTTCCGGCACGCCGATCGCGACCGAGAACTACCAGTTCACCCTGCAAGCCGCCGATCCGGTGGCAGGTTTGGTGTCTCAGTTGCAGTTCAGCGGCACCGTCACGGGCGCCCCGACGGTCACAGTTCAGCAGGCGTCATCGATCACGGCACATGCAGCAACCGGCAACGGGCAGGTCAATCCGGGCAATGAGGCGGTCACGTCGATCGAGTGCCGCGTCGCCGCCGATCCCGCCCAGGTCGCGAGCGGGAAGCGGTTCCCCGCTACGCCCTCGACGTTGACCGCATCCGATAGCCCCACTCCCGTCACTTGCGGGATGTCGGGCCTCATTTCGAACACCGAATACCATTACGCGTTCTACGCGACCAACGCCTCCGGCACCGGCAACTCGATCGCTGAACCATTCACGACAGCGACGCAGTTGCCGACGGTCAGCACCGAGCCTGCCCAGGCCATCACCCCCACAACCGCGATTGGTGTGGGTACGGTCAATCCTCATCTCACCGAGGCCGACCTTTCTTGCCGAGTGGCGACGTCCATCGCCGGGATCGCTGGATCCACTGCCGTGGCAGCCAGCCCTTCCCCAACAGCCCCGGTGGATACAAAAGTGGCGGCGATCTGCGCGTTCACTGGCTTGGCTCCCGACACGACGTACTACTACCGGTTCTATGCCGAAAATGAAGCTGGCGAAAACTCTGGCAGCGTGCAGTCGTTCACCACCGGTGCGACCGCCCCGATCGTGACCGTCGGGGCCGCCACCGACGTCGGCTACACGTCCGCGACCGGTACCGGTACCGTCACAGCCACCAACGACCCGATCGACGACGTCTATTGCCGCGTCGCTTCATCCCCCGAGACGGTGACGAGTGGGACGAGGGTCACCGCCACTCCTTCCACAGTCGACGCCGCGGCCGTGGCTGTGCCGGTCAGCTGCGGCTTCACCGGACTGACCCCCGGGACGACCTACTACTACCAAGTGTTCGCCGTCGACTCGGCCGGTACTGGAACAGGACAGTCTCCCGCAACATTCACGACGGCCCTGAGCGAGCCGGTGATCTCGGTAGGGACAGCCAGCGTGGTGAGTTCAACCTCGGCGATCGGTCACGCCACGGTTTCGACCTCCAGCCAGGCAGTGAGTTCCTTGGAGTGTCGGGTTGCCTCCAGTCCTGACACCGTCAGCAGCGGCAAGAGATTCTCGGCAACGCCAGCCACGGTCGCGCCCCAATCGTTCGGCGTAGCCGTCGAATGCCCGCTGGCCAATCTCACTCCTAACTCCACCTACTACTACGCAGTGATCGCGGTGAGTAGCGGCCAGCACTACAGTTCTGCAGTCTCCGACGGATTCACGACCCCTGGAGCGGTGCCTACGGTGAGCGGCGCGACGCCAACTGCGGTCGGAACTACGGCAGCGCGGATCCGAGCGCGCGTCACAGCCAATAATTCCTCGGTGTCCGGGATCGAGTGCCGCATATCGACGTCTCCGTCTGACGTGGATGATGGTGTCGTTTTTCCCGCCACCCCCGCAGCAGTCCCGGCCAGCGCTGATCGCAAGCCGGTCACGTGTGCCATCGAGGGTCTGGACGTGGACACCGTCTACTACGTTCGTGCCTACGCCACCAATGCAGTGGGCACAGCTGCCGGGGCCGGGGCTAGCTTCACGACTTCCGCCAGCCCGCCGATGGTCACCACTCAGGCCCCGACAAACGTCACGTCTGCGCGGGCCACTGGCCACGCCACTGTCACCGCCACCGGTGAACCGGTAACAGACATTGGTTGCGCTTACTCCACAAATGCTGGATCGGTGGGTCAGGGCACAGTGGTTGCCGCCAGTCCGTCGTCGGCCCAGGCCACGGCCGAGGATGTCCCGGTCGCCTGCGCATTGACTGGCCTGCAGCCCAATACGACTTATTACTATTCCGCCTTTGCTTCCGATGCCGATGGCACGGCTTGGTCGACACCCGTCGTGCCGTTTACAACGGCCGCAATCACACCGAGCGTCACCGGCCTGACCGCAAGTTCTATCACGGTGGTCACGGCTCAACTGACAGCAACAATTAACCCGCAGAACAGCGCGGTCACTTCGGTGTACTGCCAGGTGTCCACGTCGATCAGTTCCCTCTCGCAGGCTCCGCGCCTGGTCGCGCAGCCTGCGAGCCTTGGCCCATCGATGACCCCACAGAAGGCCGTCTGCCCCGTATCCCACTTGACGGCTGGCCAGCCGTACTTCTGGCAGTTGACGGCCGTCGGTTCAGCCGGAACCACGTCGAGCTCCCCAGCTAGCTTCACCACCGCTGGTCGTTCTGGCCCGCCGGTGGTACCGCCTCAGAAGATCAAGAAGAAGGGCAAGACCGTGCTGCTGTCTGGCCCGAGCTACAGCACCTCTGGCCAGCGAATTGGCGTCACACTGAAAGTCACACCGAGGGGGGCCGCACCGAACAAGCCCGATTATCGGGTCGTTCGCAAGAACGGGCGCGTCGCGATCAAGACCTATGGGCATAAGCTGCGAGTCACAGTCATCTACCGAGCATCCGCCCCTGCGGGTGGATCGGGATATAAGCTGTCCCGGACCTACCGAACCTAGGCCCACATTGATTGGTGAAGGGCAAATACTGGAGAGGTGTTGATGAGCACCGCGCGGACCACTACCTGGTGGATGCTGGCCTGCCGGATCATTCTGTGGGCGGCAGTCGCCGCATCCGTTGCCTACTACGTTCATGAATCGGCCACAACCGTCATGTACGACCTGGATGTCTACATTGAAGGCGCTCGCGCGGCACTAGGGGGAGGCGATCTTTACGGTGATCGCTTCGGACCCATCGGACTTCCGTTCCTCTATACACCGATCTCGGCCGTGCTGTTCATGCCGTTCACCGTCGTCAGTACTACGTCTGCTCAGGTCGTGTGGGGGATCGTCACGCTGGCCAGCGCGCTCGGGCTAGCTGCACTGGCGGTTCGCCACTACAGCTCCTGGAGTGATACCCAGCGTTGGGCGATTCCGATCGTGACCCTCGGTGTCCTGTGGTCAGACCCCTTCAACACTGGTTTCGGGTTCGGGCAGATCAACGTCCTGCTCGCCCTGCTGGTTGTGGCGGACTTGACGCGATCCACTGGCCGCTTGCCGCAGGGTGTCTTGATTGGGGTCGCTGCGGCGATCAAGCTCACTCCACTGTTCCTCATCGCCTACTTCGTCGTGACTCGCCGCTATCGAGCCGCCGCCTGGTCGTCGGCGACGTTCGTTGGTGTCGGTCTCATGGGCTTCCTCGTCCTGCCTGCCCAATCGGCCACGTACTGGTCGGGACTGTTCCTCGATGCTGATCGAGTGAACGGCTCCTACCTGTCAAACCAGTCGTTTACCGCCGTTGTACTGCGAGTCGTCGAACGAGAAGGCGACGGAGGGCTGCTCGTCCTCGCCCTCACTGGCCTCCTAGCTGTGGCCGCACTGGCGTGGGCTCACTACGCCTATCCGCGACTACCCCGGGCCACGGACGCAGTCTTACTCGTGATCATTCTCCTGGTTAGCCCCCTGGCCTGGACTCACCATTGGATCACGGCACTTCCACTCGTGCTCGTCGCTGTGACATGGCCGATTTCGTCAGGCCCCAAGGCCGTGGGGTGGGCTGTCCGCTGCTCCGGGATCTTGTTTGCTGCGGTGCTTGTGACGGGTTGGGTCTGGAGAGCTCCCCACGATGACGATCGAGAGTTTGGGTGGACGGTCAGCCAGTCCTTGGTGGGCAACAGTTACGTCCTGGTGGCGTCTTTGGTGGTAGCGCTGATCGTTGTCGGCAGTTTTTGTCGACCTGCGCGATCCCCCGATCAATCAGAGACAGGCACGACAGGCACCGGACAACCAGGCGCCGTCGAGACTGTCGCGGCGCCACCTCGGTGAGTAGCGCATCAGACTCTGCCGGGAACAGCCAACTGGACCGGCGGCTTGGCCTCCGCGACGCCACCGCCATCGGCCTGGGGTCGATGGTCGGGGCGGGAATCTTCTCGGCCTTCGGGCCAGCTGCGGGAGCCGCTGGCCCGCTGCTGCTCGTTGGCTTGCTCATTGCCGGGGCAGTAGCGTTCTGCAACGCCACCAGTTCCGCCCAACTCGCTGCCCAGTATCCCGCTTCCGGCGGCACCTATGTTTACGGTCGGGAACGACTCAATCACTGGTGGGGGTTTCTGGCCGGGTGGGCATTTGTGGTCGGAAAGATCGCCAGTTGTGCGGCGATGGCTCTGACGTGCGCGGCCTATGTGTGGCCTGGGTCGGGTTCTCGCATTGTCGCGGTGGTCGTCGTGGTTGCGGTGGTCGCTGTCAACTACCTGGGCGTCACGCGCACAGCGAGCGTGAGTCGGGTTATCGCGACCGTTGTCATCGTCGGATTGCTCGTCATTGTTGCGGCAGCGTGGCTGACAGGCACGCCCACGGTGGATGTCACAGCGCCCGAGCCTGCTACAGGATCGTGGTACGGAGTGCTGCAGGCCTCGGGATTCCTGTTCTTCGCGTTCGCGGGCTACGCCCGCATCGCCACCCTAGGCGAGGAGGTGCGTCGCCCTGAGCAGACTATTCCGCGGGCCATTGTGGGAGCACTTGGCGTCGCCCTGGTCGTCTACGTGGTTGTCGGCGTCACCTTGGTGGCGTTCCTGCCTAGCACCCAGATTGCCGCATCGGGCAATCCCCTGTTCGTATTGACGGAGCAACTCGGGCTGTCCAGCCTTGGCGTGCTGGTGGTGGTGCTCGCGGCGATCGCCAGCGGGGGCGCCTTGCTGGCTCTCGTCGCTGGCGTCGGCCGGACCACCTTCGCGATGGCTCGCGAGGGGGATCTGCCGAAACCGCTGGCTGCAGTGCACCCGCGCTTTCGAGTCCCCCATCGCGCTGAACTGCTCGTCGGCGCAGTCGTTGTCGTTCTTGTCGTGGCCACCGACCTGCGGTCCGTGATTGCCTTCTCATCTCTCGGAGTGCTGGTGTACTACGCCATCGCCAACGCTGCCGCTCTCACTCAGACAGGCGCTTACCGGCGGTATCCGCGGGCCCTGCAATGGCTCGGCCTCGCAGGCTGCGCCATGCTGGTGGCGACCCTGCCCATACCAGCATTGCTCACCGGTCTGGCAGTTCTTGCCGTTGGTCTGGGTGGACGCTGGGTCTTAGTCCACTCCCAACGTCTTCGCCGTCGGTGACGCGGGTACCTCGTCCTTGTCGGGGAAGGTGCCCAATATGTGGTCCGCAGCGTGATTCGTCACACCCATCCAATACTGCTCATTTCGGTAGTGGTGCAGCCGGTGAGCCCGCTCCAGGTACCGGGCATAGCGGTTCTTCGGTCGGCAGCCGGAGTGAACATAGAAGTGTGTCCACTCGTAGACGTTGCCGATCGCGGCGAGAGTCGCCAGCGCCGTCAATGCCAGGCCAGGCGTCGGAAGCACGACAAAGGCCACGACGACAGCAACCGGGACGATTACGAGCAGACTACGAGTCGGGATGAAGACCGCATCGATGACGCGAGGATCACGGTGGTGGCGGCGATGCTCCTTGGCGAGGTGGAAGTCCAGCACCCAGCGCCCAATGCGTCGTGGCCGATAGTGGAGAACAAACGTGTGGATCAACCACTCCGTGAGCGGATGGAAACCCACCATCGCTACCACGATGACAAGGTCCCACCAGCTCCAGCCACCAACAAACAAACGAGCCGACGCCGCCACGGCCAGTCCGATCAGTAGTATCCACGGACTGACATGGCGAAAGTAGACGGGCAAGACATCTGGGATGCGGGTGGACGAAGCGAACCGGACTGGCGCGGTGGTGGTGTCGGGCATCAGGATTCCTCCTCGGCGGTTTCTAGGGCAGAGATCAACTTCTCCCATTCATCGTCGCTTCGTGTCAGGAGCGATCGTGCCGCTGACTCGGCGGAACGCTCACTCCCGCGCTCGATGGCTTTGACCAGACGGGCGTGGGTGGCGTCGTCGGCGATCTCGTTTGCCACGATCTCGACGATGACGTCTTGGATCGGCGCGTAGGTAGCCCGCATGCTGTTGAACGCAAGTTGGTAGGCGATGTTGCCGCTTACCTCGACCACCGTGGACCAGAAGTCGAGGTCGCGGTCCTGTCGCTGCTGCAGTTGCTCAGCTTCGGCGAGGGCCACTTGGGCCCGCTGAATCTTCGCAACATCGGTGGGCCGGCGGTGGCGGGCAGCAAGCCGACTCGCGTCCGCCCCAATCGCTACCCGCAACTCCAAGAGCGAACGCAATACCTGCGGATTGATCCCTCCTTGTACGGAGACCAGGAGTCGAGGTAGCAACGCGAGATCGGTGGAGGCTCGAAAGTCGAGTATTCGGGTACTTTCACCCTGACGGATTTCGACGAGTCGGGATTGTGCCAAACGTTGGAGAGCTTCCCGAACCACCGCCCGCGACACACCCAATTGTCCTGCTAGCTCCCGCTCACCCGGCAAGGCCTGGCCCGGCACGAGTTGGCCCGTCACGATTTGGTCGGCAACTTGTTCGTAGACGGCCGTGGCCGCGCTTTGTTGGTTGACAGCAGTGAACATTCCATCAGGGTATCAGGTGGTCAGACCAGTGGCGCGGTGTCGTGCGGCCGTTTGGCGGCTCGAGTTCAGCCGGAGGTGGGCGAGTCCTTGCGATCAGGGTCCCGGAAGGCGTCATTGAGGTAGTCACTTAGCCACATGAGGTGGCTGATCCACTCTTCCACCACCGCCAAAGTCTGGGCGCTGCGCCCGACAGTGGCAGGATCGGCCTCGTCGGCAAGTTGTGTGAAGCACTTGCGCACACTGTCGGTCAGACGTTCTAGGGAGTCGTTGCTCGTGGTGTTGCTCCTCGAAGGGCGGTACGGAGACAGGATGGCGTCGGCACTGTGGCCATCACCGGCGAGGGTCTTGGCCGAAGCGATGCGGTCAGCAGCAGCACTGAGTTGGGCTCGCACCACATGCGCACACACCAGGACACGGTCCGCAACATCGGGACACATGCCGATGGATTTGCCCGTACGCATGAGGAAGCGGATCAAGTCAGCCGAGTAGATGACCTGGGCACTGACGTTGCTGGCCAATGCCCAATGCCGGTAGTCAGGACCCGAAGTTCCCCGCCCACTGGCAGCGAGGTCGAAGGTTTCGTTCGCAAGTGCCACTGCTGCCCTGGCATTGTTGCTCTCACTGGCCATCAGGTCATCAACAACCGGGCCGAGAGACAACCGTTCGTATGTCGCCACGAGGTAGGTTGCCGAACTGCGTACGGAGTTGGCCAGAGTTCGGCGCACTTGCGGATACACACCACGGGGCCACATGAGGGCCGATACGAGCAAACTCACGCCGAGCCCAGCTGCGACATCGATGAGTCGGACCTCCGCGACAGTCGTGCTGGGTCCATCGATGAGCCCCAGTAAGACCACGACGAACAAGGTAAACATGGCTTGGCCCGAGACGAAAGAAATGGCTGACGATGCATAAGAGGCGCCAAAAACTGCGAGGGGAAACGCGATGGCATAGACAACGACGTTGTCGCCGACAAGACTCACACCAACGAACGCAGCGACGAAGCCAATAGTGGTACCGAGGATCGCCTGCAAGGCCGTTCGGCTGGTTCCAAGGGCGTCGAAGCGCAGGGCAGTCAGTGCCCCCAACACCACCCAGAAGCCGTGGTCGAAGTGGCCGATGTGGGCGACAGCAACTGCGGCCGCCACGGCGAGGGACGTGCGGGCAGAGTTGCGAAACCACGGTGAGCTGAGAGTGAACTGGCGTCTGAGCGATTCGCGAGCTGAGACCCCAGCAATCGGTAAACCAGTTCCTTCGAAGAGTGACTGCTGGTCGGTGGTAATGGATTGTCCGGCTGCAGCTGGCGTCAAGGTGGTGATGATCTCGCTACCGAGGGAGGCTAGCCGTAGCCGAAAACTGCGATCGAGGTGGGCGTGGGTGGCGTCAACATCACCAGCACCCAGGAGTGCCGCTGCTTCGTCTTCGGTAGCTGACAAGTGCTGCATTCGAGCTCGTTCCAGCACTTGTGCATCGGGGCTGGCGCCACCAGAGGCGAGGCAGTCGGCGCAGTCGCGCAACGATGCGGCAGTGGCGAGCGCTAAGTCAGCGTCAGCGGCAGAAGGATCGACAACATCGCTCGATTGCCAGAGCAGCCCGACTGAAACGCGGTCGAGCTGCTCCACTATCTGCCCCAGTGCCCTGTCTCGCTCGCTCGCCGAACCGGGACGATCCAGGTGGCCGTCATAGTAGTTGTGGAGCGCAGCGTGGCGGGCCATGAGGTCCCGGGCCCGCGCGGCCCGACTCGTGGGGTCGGTGTCATCGACTGCACCAGCGGGAAGGGCCCACGTCGCCTGGACCAGGTGAGCGCAGGCGCGGAGTGCGTCGGCCAAGAATCGGCGCAGACCGTCGACGCGGTGCACTGGCCAGAGAGTGATTGCGGCTACAGCAGACAGGACGGTTCCCACCGCAAAGGCGAGCATGGTGGCGGGAAGGTCCGGTAAGGGCGTGGCTGAGGTGACGGCAATGACGAACGGAAGAAGCAGCGCGGTCGTCGCCGTTGCAACGTAGCCGCGCAGGACGGCCGCAAAGGCGACGACGAAGACAAACACGACCGTACCGATGATGGCGGACACCAGGTGGTAGCTAGCGAAGGTTCCCAGGGCGATCGCAATGGTGCCGACGAACCCGGTCAGGATGTAGGCCCAAAAACGGGGGCCAGTTCGGCCACCGAAGTCTGTGAGGGCCAGGAGAGCGAACACTGCGAACACTGTCAGCATGGCTGCCGGACCGAGTCCTAGGCCGTAGTTGGCAATGACGTAGCCGATCGGAGCGACGACGGCCACCCGAATCGCTCGGCGCAGAGCCAGCCGCTTGCGATCAACCACGCGAGGACCTTTCTGTCGGGGCGAGCAGGCTGCTAATAGATCTGATTATGCAACCGGACCGCGCGGGAGGTCCGATCCAGCGGCGATCGTGGAGTCGTTTGCACAGTGAACCAGTTCTGGCTGACTATTGCCATTTCTTCACCCGTGGGTTCGGAGGGGAATCAGCTGCCCTGGTAGCAAGTGTCCGGGGGATCTTGTGCGTGCCCTCACCGCGATCGTATCGAGACGCATTCCAGGGGAAGGATCGACACACCTGTTGTCTCAGCTGATGCAGGCGAGCTAAGGGGGGTCGGAAGGCCGTAGCCTCGCACTAGCGCAGTACGGAGGAGGGGAACATGACGATCGTGGCTGGTGCCCGCGTGGCAGTGGCCGACCATGTTATTGAACAGGGTTGGGTCGAGTACGAAAATGAGACAATCGTCGCTGTGGGAGCTGGTCGTGCTCCAGGACCAGTCGATCACGATCTGGGCGGTCGCAGTTTGCTGCCGGGTTTCGTTGACCAACACTGCCACGGCGGCGGGGGTGCGTCGTTCATCACGACCGATCGTGACGAAGCACTCGCAGCCGTCGCCACCCACCGCGCACACGGAACCACCTCCCAGATGGCTTCGCTGGTGGCTGGGTCGGCCCAGGACTTGTTGGAGCAAGTGGGAACCTTGGTGCCGTTGGCAGCCGCTGATGAGATCGTCGGAATCCACCTCGAGGGGCCGTGGATTTCCACCTTGCACTGTGGGGCCCACGACCCCGCGCTATTGCGGGCACCAGACCTTGGGGAAGTAGCCGAGTTACTCGCTGCTGGCGAAGGACACATTCGGATGATTACGATTGCCCCCGAACTGCCGGGGGCGATCGAAGCAATCGAGTTGATGGCGGACGCGGGGGTAATTGCGGCCGTGGGACACACTGATGCGGACTTCGTGACGACCAAACGGGCCATCGATGCCGGGGCAGCTGTCGCCACCCACCTTTCCAACGCGATGCGGCCCCTTCACCATCGCGAGCCAGCCGCAATCGGAGCGTTGCTGGAGGATCCTCGGGTGGCGGTGGAAGTGATCGCTGACGGCACGCACGTGCACCCAGCCGTTCTGCGGATCCTGTTTCGGGAGGCCGGGGACGAGCGCGTCTGCCTCATTACGGACGCGATGGCAGCCGCCGGTGCCGATGACGGGCATTACCGCCTCGGCAAACTCCATGTCGAGGTCGTGGACGGAGTAGCGCGGCTTGAGGAGACCGGTGCGATCGCCGGATCGTCTCTGACAATGGATGGCGCGCTGCGGTATTTGAGCTTGGAGCACGGCACTGCTCTTGAGCGCTTGTGTGTGCGCCTGTCGACGAATCCGGCCCGCGTGCTGGGCCTCGATGATCGCGGAACGATTGCCGTTGGCCAACGGGCCGACTTCGTGGTTATCGATAACTATTTGCAGGTGCGGACGGTGATTCGGCGAGGCGAAGTCGCATCTGGTGCCTGGTAGTTCACAGAGCGCCTGTACCCGGCCGAGTGCGTATCGGCGGGACATAACAATTCGTGAGCAGAATCGGCTTTAGTGAGTTTCGGTGACTTTACGAAGTCCGCGGGGAGCGTCGGGATCTCCTCCGCGCGCCACGGACAAGGCGTGAGCGAGTTGCTGCAAGGGGATGATCTGGATGATGGGCGAGACTTCTTCCGCGATTCCCCGCGGCAACTCAATGAGGTCGGCAGCTCCCTGGGCTCGGTTGCGGTCACCGACAACGAGCAGGTCGGCTCCCGACTCACGCAGACGCTGGAGGACCGGTTCGATCGCTTCACCGCCGATACCTTCGGGCGCGATGGCAACGACGGGGTGGGTGGCGTCAATCATGGCGAGTGGTCCATGCATGAGGTCGGCTGATGAGAAAGGATGGGCAGACAAGTAACACGTCTCCATGAGCTTCAGCGCGGCCTCCCGAGCAGTCGGATAGGCATAACCCCGCCCGGTCGTCACAATCTTCTCCACGAAGCGGTAACGGCCAGCCGCTCGAGCGCCGTCGTTGCCGTCCACGACGGCACTTGCGAATTCCGGGAGACTACGCGCGAGGGAGGCATCGCCGCCAGCGAGGGAGTCGGCCAACAGGTAGAGGGCAAGAAGTTGATTGGTATAGCTCTTGGTTGCGGCCACAGCTCGCTCCGGACCGGCCTTGACGTCGATGGTGAACTCGCACGCCTGGGCCAGCGGTGACTCGGGTGCGTTGACGACAGCTACGGTCGTGGCCCCACCTTCACGCGCGGCGACTGTCGAGTCGACGAGGTCGGGTGACCCTCCCGACTGGCTGACTGACACCCACAACACATCAGTGAGGGCCGGACGGGCACCGTAGGCGGTGAACGTCGACGGAGAGGTAAGTCCGACGGGTAGGCCGAGCTTGATCTCCATCAAGTACTTGAAGTAGATAGCCGCATGGTCACTCGTGCCTCGCGCGCACATCAGCACAAATCGCGGCTGCCGTTGTCGGACCGCGGCCGCGATCTCACGAATTGCGGGCAGCTCGCATTCGAGCAGTCGGGCCAGGGTGTGAGGTTGCTCGGCAACTTCGGCTGCCATGAGCGCACCGGGTTGCGCCTCCGTCACGGTCGAACTCCTTCGTGGGTATCGTCGGTCCAGGTCGGTCCAGGTCGGTCCAGGTCGGTCCAGGTCGGGTTAGGTCGTCGGGGATTCGGTAGAGGCGGTGGCCTTCTTGGCCGGTTGTCTGCGGGCCGGAGTCTTGCGTGCTGCGGCGGGTGCTGCAGCTTTCTTGGCCGTCGCAGATGTTCGGGCCGGACTCCGGCGGGCTGGCGCCTTGGTGGCGGGCGCCTTCTTGGCTGCGGCGGCCTTGGCTGCGGGGGCTTTCTTAGCCGCCGGCGCCTTTCGGGCAGGGGTCTTCTTGGCGGGCGCCTGAGCGGCGGGAAGGGAATCGGAGACGAGTAGGGAGGCTCCAATCGCACCGCCGAGGTCGCCGAGTTCGGCCAACAGAACCTTGGGTGGGGACTGCGGCTTGATGAGGTGGGGCTGCGTGGCCGCCTCCACCTTGTCGACGAACGGTTGGCCGAGCCGGATACCGAGCCCCCCGCCGATGACCACGGCCTCAACGTCCGTGAGATTGACCGCTGATCCCACACCAGCCCCAAGGGCCCAGATCGCCCGATTGACGAGCTTGGTGGCCATCTTGTCCTTGTGCTTGAGCGCTGAATACCAGACTCCACTGGCGAGGCGCGGCTTGCCCTTCTTCTTCATGATCTTGAAGAGGGAGGTCTTGTGGCCTTGTTTGACCCACTTGCGGGCCTGAATCTCCATCGCGGCTCGACCGGCATAGGCCTCCATGCAGCCGCTGCGACCGCAGGTGCAAGGAGCGCCCCCCTTGGCCTGAATGCACAGGTGACCGATCTCGCCAGCTGCTCCGCGGCCTAACCACATTTCGTCGTTGATGACCACTCCACCACCGACGCCGGTGCCGCAGAACACGCCCAGCATCGACGTGTAGGGCCGACCGGCTCCCAAGCGCAGTTCCGCTTTGACCGCCACCTGAACGTCGTTGGCGACGAACACCGGGACTCCGCCGAGACGTTTGCTCATCTCGGTGGTGAGTGGGTAGGTCAGCATCCAGCCGGGCAGGTTGCCAGCGTTGGAGACGGTGCCAGCCGAGGGGTCGACTTGACCCGGAGCACCAATTCCGGCCCCGGCGAGTAGAGAAAACTCGGCCCCGGCGTCACGCATTGCCGCCCGAACCGATTCGGCCATTTGGTCGGCTACTCCGTCGGGTGTTCCGGTGGTGGGGGTGGGGCGTCGGTCCTGGCCGACGACCTTGTGGTTTTCGTCGACTACCACGGTTTGAATCTTCGTCCCACCGAGGTCGATGCCTGCTCTGAGCATGCGGCTGATCTCCTTCATTCACATTCCCCGTAGGTGCGAGTCTGCCTCGGATTGGATCCTGATGCTTAGTTGGCGACCGATTTGCCGTATCGCAGCCCTAGCTAGAACGGTTGTCCGTGCCCGAGGATTCGACCTGCTCGGGCCATTTCCCGCCATTCACCCAGTACGCCTGAATATCGTCGAGGTCGCGGCCTTTCGTCTCGGGTGCCACCTTGAACACGAAGACCCAGGCGACGACAGCGAGTGCGGCAAACAGTCCGAAGGATCCGGCTCCGCCGATCGTGGCCATCACCGTGAGGAAGAACTGCGCAATGAGCAGGTTGGCGAATAGGTCGGCACCGAGCATCATGCTGGAACCGTAGGCGCGCAGACGCGAAGGGAAGGATTCGGACGAGTACACCCAGACGAGGCTGCCGAAGCCGAACACGAATCCAATATTGATCAATGCCAGGCCAATGAATCCGGCCGTGATTTGCCATCCGACGAGAGTGTCGCCTTCTTGGGACGCGAAGGTGATCACCATGATGATCTGTGCGACGATCATGATGGAGATTCCGCTGAGCAGAACGGGCCGGCGACCCCAGCGGTCCACATAACGCATGGAGAACAGCACGGCGATCAGTGCAAACACCTGAACCAGCATCGACATCATGATGTTCTGGGTGTCGCTTTGGATTCCCATCGACTTGAAAATCTGGGGACCGTAGGTGACGGTCGCGTTGATGCCGGTTATCTGAATGAAGAAGCCCAAGACCAGCACGAACATGGTGGCCCGCCGGTACGGTTTCCTGAGCATCTCGCGCAGCGCCCCGCCTGTCTCCTCATCGTTGAGTCGTTTCAGGTTGGCGAGCTCTTCGGTGGGGTCGACAGTCGGATCAGTGCGCAGCATAGACGCGCGCGCATCGTCCCAGCGGTTCTTCATGGAGTACCAGCGGGCCGACTCCGGCAGCCGGAAGACGATCGGCAGAATAATCAACGCGGGCAGCGCGGCCAGGCCGAGCATGATTCGCCAGCTGGAATCCTCACCGCTGACCCAGAACGGATGATAGTGAGCGTAGGCGGCCCGGGTGGCTGCCTCGACTGCAGGCCCGGTGTCGTCTGGTCCCGGGCTGCCAGCAGACGCGGCGAGCACGAGAGAAAATCCGAGGCCGAGGATGATGCCAACCACGCACATCACCTGATACAGCACGAGGCTCTTGCCCCGAACTGCGGCCGGAATCGACTCGGCGACATAAACCGGAACCGCGATGAGAGAGATGCCGATGCAGAATCCAAGCAGTACCCGCGAGATGACGAGCATCTCCACATTGACTGAGAGTGCGCTGGCCAATGAGAACAGCACATAACCGGCGGCGAGCAAAACCATCGAACCCTTGCGGCCGATCTTGTTGATGAATATGCCACCGAGGACGGCGCCGACGAGTTCGCCCCACACCAACGAGGCGACCACCGTTTGGATGGTGCCATCACTGAGTCCCCAGTCGCGCTGCAGGTAGATCTGTGCACCGCCGATGACTCCACCGTCGTATCCATAGATGATGCCGAGCATGGCGGCGGTAGCCGTGATGATCACGACCGTCCTCGCCAGCTTACCCCCGGTTGCTGGACCGGCTGCTGTACTCACGTGGCCTCCCCGGAGAGCCTCGGTTCCTGTGCTCAGTCGTGTTGCCGTGCGGTTGTCGGACGGCCGACTAGCCTCGACTAGTGATCGTTGTGCAAACGGGGCGGGATGTCATGTCGAACGGTTCTCGGAAGGAGCAATCTCGGCGAATGCACAGTGGACTCCGACGAGGGTGACATCGTCGCGGCGCCAGTCGACGGACCGGTCGCGGGCGGCCGACAAGACCGTCGGCACCCAGGCAGCTGGTTCGCGCGGACCGGTGATGAGGGCCTGGGAGAGGTAGTGGTCGAGGCCGCCGTCGTCGAGCTGATCGTGGTCTCCGTTGCTACTTTCGGTCAGCCCATCGGTCCACAACGCGAGGAGATCGTCAGATTCGACGGGCAGTTGGCCGAGTTCCCATGTCCCACCGAGTTCGGACAGTAGCGGCCCCGTCAGGGTTAGGCTTGCTATACGTTGTTCGCCGCGCCAAACGCTCGGAGCCGGGTGTCCGGCGTTGAGCCATTCGAGCGTTCGTTGAGTCGGGTCAATGACGACGACGGCGAGAGTCGCGAAGTGGGCGTCATCGTTGGCGAACAGGGCCGCTGCCCGCCGGGCCAACTCCGACAACGATCCTCCTGCTTCCAGAACGCTACGGATGGTCAGCTTGAGTCGGAGTCCGGCGATTCCGGCGGCTGGGCCGTGGCCGGACACGTCCGTTATTGCCACGGCCGTTCGACCATCGGGCATCGCTATCGAGTCCCACCAGTCTCCCGCCAGCACACCTTCGGCAGGTTGCATCTGGCCGAATATTTGCAGGCCGGGCGCCCAGGCCGTGTCGGGTCGAGACAGTTCTGCGCGAATCGCAGCCACGACAGGGCCCTCCTGGGCGAGGCCCTCCCGGGCCATCCGGGCCTCGTCGATTTCGGACACCAGTTGGCGACGCATGTGCTCGGCGTCCGCCCCGACTGCCAAGAGTTCAGGGGGTCCGTCAGGAATGATCGGCGTCTCATGGTCGCCTTCCTGGGCCACTCGACGCAGCTGTCTGCGGAGCCGGTCCAATGGGCCCAGAATCCACCACTGGCTAGCCACCGCCGTCACGATCAGGCCCGCGAGCAGCAGTAAACCAGACACGGTCAGGGCGATGGATAGGTGGTTGGCGAAGGTGGCGAGTTGGTCGAACTTGCTGCGCCGCTGATCGTCGATCCCGGTCTGCAGTACCCCGACGGCGTCTTCTAGCGCCTTGAACTGTTCAGCAGAAACAGGGGAGTTGAGCAGCGCATGGGCCTGACGTGGATCTCCCTGGCGAACCTCACGAATAGCAGGCAGCGCGACCGTGTCGATCCACTGTTGCTGGATGGCGCGGGTTGCAGCGACGAAGTCGTCGACGATCGGGTAGTCGTCGCCGAGCAGATTCGTCAGTTCGTCGTAGTAGTCCTGCGACGCAGTGCGGGCTTGGCGGAATGGTGCCAGGCTGGCTGGCCGACCCGTGACGATGTAGTTGCGGACGCCTCGCTCAAGTTGTGGCACAGCGGCAGCCAGATCGTTCGCAACGTTTGAGGCTGGCTGCAGTTGCTGAGCGACTTGTTGGGCGCGGTCTTGAGCTTCTAGGAACTGGCTGCTGGTGGCGACTGCAGCCACGAGGAGGACGATGAACCCGACGATCGCCATAATCGTGACTCGGGTCCGCAGCCTCACATGCGCGAGGCTACAAGATTACGGCCTGGCGTGCCCTCCTCATGCAGTCACTGCACCGTTGCCCACGTACACCCGTCAGCGGTCGGCCTTGCGCTCCTTGCGAGGTGGTTTGCCGTTCTCCCAGAGGAACTTGGCGGGGTTGACTTGCTGCTTGCCTTTCAGAACCTCGAAGTGAAGGTGAGGCCCTGAGCTATTGCCGGTCGAGCCGACTTGACCGATGGACTGGCCGCGCTCGACCTTGTCGCCGGTGCTGACACCCATCGACGATAGGTGCGCGTACTTGGTGCGCAGGCCGTTGTCATGGCGGATGGTGATGACTTGGCCGTAGGCACCTTCCCACTCGGCCTGAACGACGGTACCGCTGTCTGCGGCGAGGACGGGAGTGCCAGACGAGGCGGCGAAGTCGAGACCGGTGTGTTGGCCTGAGCTCCAGCGGTGGCCGCTCTGACCGAAGTGTGCCGTGAGGGTATAACGCTTGGTGATGGGGGAAGTCAGCGGCATGACCTTGGTCTTGGCGACCACGGGAGTGTCTGCGACCGTCTCGGGGATTGTGCCCTCGTAGGCGTGTGACGGTATCGAGGCGCCAGCGGTAATTGCTGCTGCGGCAATACTGGCCCCGACAGTCCTGACGATGATCTGCTGGCGCGTCATCGACGAGTGGTGCCGGTTGATGCGGCGGTCTCGGCGGGAACGTTCCTGCGACATCGAGTGACCTCCAAGGGTATGCCACGCGCGGTTCATGCGGGGACTTCACTGCGGGAGATGGGCCACCAGAACGAGCGCCATAGGGACAGGCCTCGCTAGCTGCGGAATGCGGTGGCTGTGACGGGAGCGACGTACATGCGCTCCTGATGTAGTTGTTGCGCTGCGTCTTTCCCAGGTCAGGAGCTCATCAAAACCCGAGAAACGCACAAAACGGACGAATCGGCTGTGACTTGCCTCTCAGGCAGTAGCAGTGCAGCTGCAGCTGTAACCGGAGCGACGGCGTATCGTGGGATCGGCAGCTAACGTACGCTGACTGGTGGCTTGGTGGGCCTCTCAGCCGTGCGTCACTAAACCCCGATCAGGGATAGGTGGTCCATCCATGACACGTCCGCTGGGTCGGTCAGTACTGCGGTCGGCGCCGAGCTACCGGGCTGGCGCCCGAGCTGAAGGGCTTGCGGGATTGACTCCGTACAAGCTCTCTTCCAACGAAATGCCTCACGCCCCTCTACCGTCAGTAGCGCGAGCGCTCGACGCCGCCACCCAGGAAGTGAACCGCTATCCCGATCCGGCCAGCACAGAATTGCGGTCAGCCATCGCCGACTTCCACCAGGTCGAGCCCGACAACATCGCGGTGGCCACCGGTGCCGTGGCCCTGTGCTATCAGGTGGCGCTGTCGACAGCAGTGGCCGATATTGGGAGTCAGGGGGATGGCCTTGCCGGAAACCCGGCAGAAATTGTCTTCGCGTGGCGTTCGTTCGAGGCGTATCCCATTGTGGCGGCAGTGGCCGGAGCTCGCCCCCGCCCGATCCCGTTGCGTGATGGATTCTCACACGACTTGTCGGCCATGGCTGCAGCAATCAACGAGCGCACCCGAGTCGTGTTCGTGTGCTCGCCCAACAATCCCACCGGAACTGTCGTGTCGGCCGCCGAATTTGATCATTTCATGCACCAGGTGCCCCCGCATGTCGTGGTCGTGCTCGATGAGGCCTACGGCGAGTATTGCCGGGACCGGCAAGCAGTCACGGGCGGACGCTTATTCGAAAAATGGCCCAACCTGCTGGCCTTGCGCACGTTCTCGAAAGCCTACGGCCTGGCGGGCCTACGGGTCGGATATGCGGTTGGCAACACCGAACTGGTGGAGGTGGTGAACGCGAGTGCATTGCCGTTTGGGGTGTCCGGACCAGCAAGCGCAGCGGCCGTCGCGTCGCTGGCCGCTGCCGCTGAACTAGGCGAACGGGTGGAAGCAACAGTCGCAGATCGCTCGGCCCTGGTCGTGGGATTGCGGGAGCGAGGTTGGAACGTGCCCGATACCGAAGCCAATTTCGTGTGGCTACCCGTGGGTGAGTACACCGAACAACTGGTCGCGGCCTGCGATGCCCGAGCGTTGGCCGTGCGGGGATTCCCCGGGGAGGGCATTCGGGTGACAGTGGGTGAACCCGAGGCAGTGGCCCGCTTTCTCGCCACCATCGATGAGTTCACCGACCACGTCATGACCCGTGGGGCTTCGCTCCACTCTCGGGTCACGAAAGGGTGAATCATGCCAACCATTAGCCTTGTTCAGCTGAAAGTCGACGCCTGCGAATCGCTCAACGAGCGCGTCAGCACGGCCGAGCGACTCATCGGGCAGGCCAGCGACGAGACCGAGTTGATCGTTTTGCCGGAACTTTGGCAGACGGGTCCGTTCTTGGTCGAACAGACTCTGCACCTCGCCCAACCCCTTGATGGGCCGTTCGTCGAAACTGTCTCCATGTGGGCGCGGGAGCGCGGGGCGTGGATTCATGGCGGATCGTTCCTGGAACGCGACGGCAGCGACGTGTACAACACGGCCGTCTTGGTGAGTCCCGACGGGGACCTCGTTGCGCACTACCGCAAGATTCACCGATTCGGCTTCGACGCTGGAGAAGCACGGGTACTGACGGCCGGGCGCGACGTTGTGTGCGTGGAAACACCGCTCGGGCGCACGGCGCTCGCTACCTGCTACGACCTGCGATTCCCGGAACTGTTTCGCGCTTTCGTTGACGCTGGCGCTACCGCGGTTGTCGTAGCCAGCGGGTGGCCCCTGGTTCGCAAGCAGGCGTGGTCGGTCATGGTGCAGTCACGAGCCATGGAGAACCAAATGTGGGTCGTCGGCTGCAACCAGGTCGGCAATCAAGGCGGGGTCGAACTCGGCGGGGACACGGTCGTGGTGAGCCCGCGGGGCGATCGGATGGCCGAAGTTCATCCGAGCATCGCGTCGAATGTTCTGTGTGAAGCAACCATTGACCCTGACGAGCCAGCCGGGGTTCGCGCCAGCTTCCCGGCGCTCAAGGATCGCCGCACCGGCCTGTTTGCTTGAACCGTGCCAGCACGTGCCAGCAGTGACTAGTTCCGTTTCCTGCAGGAGAAGAGCGGCTTCTTTCCGAATCAGGTGATCGGGGGGCCGGATGCGGGAGGTCGCTCACCGCGATGGCGTTCCTCCCAATCGTCTGATCGGCCTTGGAGCGCCTTCAGGTAGGCGTTGTAGTCGGCGAGCTCGGTGTCGCCGTGCTGGTAGGTATAGCGGTCGCGTCGTTTACCGGCCCGCAAGTCGCTGCGGCTCCACTGGATTCCGATGATGACCATGAGTAGCAGCGACGGCAGTTCCGCGATGCCCCAAGCGACCTGACCACCGATCATGCTGTCCTTGACCACGTCCTCGATCCATGGGGGTTGCACGAGAACAAACCACGGGTCACCCACCGCGATAGTGGTTTGCATCATCGCGAGAGCAAAAAACGCATGCAAAACAATCGTCACAAAGACCATAACTAGGCGGGCCCAGTGGGCAAGTGGCTTCGGCCGCGGATCGATACCAATCACCACCCAGGTGAACAGCAGTCCGCTGATGACGAAGTGGCCGGTCATGAAGATGTGCCCAGCGTGGTTGCTCATTAGGATGCCGAACAGACTCGTGAAGTACAGCACGTACAAGCTGCCGGCGTAGATGGCGACCACCACCACCGGGTTCGTGATGATGGCTGCGAACCGCGAATGCAAGGCGCCGAGTAGGAACTCCCGTGGGCCGCGCCCGCCGGTCGGCGACGGCGGCAAGGCGCGCAAGGCGAGCTGGATGGGAGCTCCGAGGACCAAGGGGATTGGGGAGAGCATGGTGATTGCCATGTGTTGCACCATGTGCCAGCCCACTGAGACTTCCGCGTAGACAGCAATGCCGCCCGAAGTGGACCACAAGAAGACGACAATGCCGATCAACCAGGAGGTGGTCTTGGCCCAGGACCAGTGATCTCCCCGCTTCTTCAAGCGCATGACGCCCGCGAGATACAGCACGGCCGCCGCCACGGCCAGACCAGCAAACAACAAGTCGAGCTGCCACCCGAACATCACTGAACCGAACGTTGGCGCTGGCGGGAACGGCTTGCCGAGGATCTGCTCGCCGAGAGTGGCGAACTGCTGCTCGGTGCGCGGAGGAGCCGACAGGGTGAGGGCCGCTCCCAACCCGCTGGCCAGCGTCATCACCGCGAGCTCGAGTCCGATCGCCAGCGCGAATGTCCGGCCGAGTGCTTGAGATCCGCTGGTACGGGCCGCGGCCAACGCTGGCAAGATGCGCTTGCGCAGGCGCAACGCTAGGGCCATGAGGGCCATAAACGCCACAATCTTGATCAGCACCACCCGCCCGTAACCGGTTGTGACAAGTTCGCTCGGCCCGTTGATGCTGGCATAGGTGAACGCCACGCCCGACACGAGGAGCACGATGACGGCGGCTAAGGCGAGGTTGCTGAAGCGCAGGGTCGCCGCCGTGAAGTCCTCAGTGGAGTTCGGCGCTTTTCGTCCGGTGAACGTGGCCACGCCGATCGCGAGCAAGCCGCCCACCCATAAACTCGCCGCCACGGCGTGCGAGACACCTCCGACCATTGCGATTGCGTGGTCGCCCAGAGTTGACGAGTGGCCGGTCAAGGCTGGGAGGGCGATGGCAATAACTGCGGCAGCGAGCCACCAGGTGGCCGCCGTCGCCCGGGCGGTGAACCACAACCCGATCGACAGAACCAGTGCGATGAGCCCGGATATCAGTAGCGAACGCAGTGGAATGATGTCCCAGGCATAGACCGACCACAGCTCGGGATTGAGTGCGGCGGTCCAAGTTTGGCCGAGAGCGACGGCAAAGAACAGGGACGCAGCAATCCAGGTAACGACTGCCCACACAAGCGACAACACGGCGGCCCTAGTGATCGCCCGGCGCCCCGCTGGAGTCACATAGCGACTCTTGTTGCTTGCGGACAGTATCGCGGCGTAGAGCAATAAGCCGACCACTGCTATGCCCAACGCGAGAGAGAGGCCCTTGAATGCGGGCCACGCCCAGGACGTGAACGCCCCGGAATCGGGTAACGGGTCGGGCAGTGACTGGTATCCGCTGCCGGAAAGCCACAATCCCGCCAGAGTGCCCACAGAGACCCCGACCACGAACACCAAGCACACCCGGGCCCAGGAGCTGACTAGGCTGGGTGCGGCCGGCCCGGGCTCGGTGGGTGAGGACCGGTCGACTTCGGGGCTAGTCGCGCTCATCGCTGTTGTCGGCGCTAGCTCGGACCCGCCTAATCCACCATCCAGCTAGGCCCGCAACGAGCAGAACCACGACGAGGGCTATGACGGGCAACACCCAACCTGGCAAGCCGCCGGATTCTTCGGTGTGTGTTGAGTCGTCGGCAGCGATGGCCGGAGTGTCTGGCCCTGGTTCGTAGGTCGTTCCGGTGGTGACTGCAAATGTGAACTCACCGGTTTGCGGGTGCCCGTCTGACCCCACGTTGCGCCAGATGACCGTGAATCGGCCAGCTGGTTGGCCTTCGGGCCAGGCGGCTGTGGCTGTCGTTCCCGACACGCTGACTGGCGACAAGTCGATCGTTTCGCCTGTCGGAGTTTGAGCGACCATTCCGGTCGAATCGGCCAAGGGGCGGTCGTTGAACGTCAGCGTGATGGACGAGGGCTGCTCAGCCAGGCGCGCATTGTCAGCTGGCTGAGACTCCACGAGATCTGCGTGGGCTAGGGCCGGGCCAGCAAGCAACCCAGCAGTGGCCAGCACCACAGCGACTAGGGACGCAAGGGCAGGCAATCGAAATGCAGTCACGCTCACCCCTTCACCATAAGCCACCGTGAGCCCGGGCCCACGGGCAGATGCTCGTACACAACGCAGTGGGCCCGCCTCCCGTGTGTGAGGAGGCGGGCCCACCAGAAAGGCGCTGCGCGGTTAGAACAGCTCTTCGGGCATGTCCATGATGTCGAGCTCGGTTGCCTCGGCTACGGCACGCTCGGCGGCGATCAGCGGAAGTTGGTTCTGAGCAAACCACTTGGCGGTGTGAATCTTGCTGGTGTAGAAGTTCACGTCCCGCTCCGACGGGCCCGCAGCCAGGGCCGCCGTCGCCACGTCGGCCTGCCGGAGCAGCAGCCATCCGATGACTAGGTCTCCACAGGCCATCAACAAGCGCGAAGTGTTGAGGCCCACGCGGTACAGCTCGCTCGGGTTCTCTTGCACCTTCATGAGCCAGCCGCCCATGACGCCGATCATTCCCTGGACGTCTTCGAGGGCCTTGCCGAGCAGTTCGCGCTCAGCAGCGAGGAGGTCGCCATCACCGGTCGCCTTGATCGTCTCGGTGATCTCCCCGGCCAGTTTGGTGACTGCCTGGAACTGATCGCGGACCATTTTGCGGAAGAAGAAATCCATGCCCTGGATGGCGGTGGTTCCTTCATACAGCGTGTCAATCTTGGCGTCGCGGACGTACTGCTCGAGTGGGTAGTCGAGCAGGAAGCCCGAGCCTCCGAAGGTCTGCAGCGATTCTGTGCCCAGCAGTACCCAGGCGCGTTCTGAGCCCACGCCCTTCACGATCGGCAACAGCAGGTCATTGAGTCGATCACTCATATCGCCGTCGCCGTGCGTCGAGTGGTGCAGCATGACGTCGTCCTGCTGCTTGGCCGTGTAGTGCACCAGTGCCCGTAGGCCTTCGGCATAGGCCTTCTGCCGCATCAGGCTGCGGCGCACATCAGGGTGGTGGGTGATTGTCACGCGCGGGGCTGTCTTGTCGAGCATCTGCGTGAGGTCAGCGCCTTGGACGCGGTTCTTCGCGTAGTCGAGAGCATTGAGATAACCCGTAGACAAGGTGGCGATTGCTTTCGTGCCCACCAGCATGCGGGCGTACTCAATGACCTTGAACATCTGGGCGATGCCGTCGTGGATGTCACCGACGAGCCAGCCGATGGCCGGTTCTCCGTCGCCGAAAGTGAGTTCGCATGTGGTCGACGACTTGATGCCCATCTTCTTTTCGAGGTTGGTTGTGTAGACGCCGTTGCGCTCGCCGAGGTCACCAGTCTGTGAGTCGAAGTGGAACTTCGGTACCACGAACAAGCTCAGGCCCTTGGTGCCCGGCTGTGCGCCCTCAGGTCGGGCAAGAACCAGGTGGATGATGTTCTCGTTGATGTCGTTTTCACCATTGGTGATGAAGCGCTTGACGCCTTCGATGTGCCACGTGCCATCAGGCTGTTCGGTCGCCTTGGTGCGCCCGGCTCCCACGTCGGAGCCAGCGTCGGGCTCGGTCAAGACCATCGTGGCGCCCCACTTGCGCTCAATCATGATCTGCGCCCAGTGCTTCTGCTCCTCGTTGCCGAGGGCGTCGAGGATTGCCGCGAAACCGGGTCCGGCCAAAGTCATGTAGGCCGCGGGGTTCGAGCCCAAGAAGAGTTCAGCCATTGCCCAGTTGATGCTGGGGGGCGCGCCGGAACCGCCTAGGCTTTCGGGCAGGGGGGCTGCCCAGTAGCCGCAGTCCCACAGCTTGTCGAAGGACTCTTTGAACTTTTCGTCCAACACGACCGTCTTTGCTTCCGGGTCGAAGATGGGTGCGTTGCGGTCACCGGATTCGAAGCCTTCAGCCAAAGGCCCCACGGCGAGTTTCTCGGCCTCGCGCAGCAGGTCCCGAGCGACATCGGCATCCATTTCAGAAAACGGCCCCTGACCGAGTCGATCTTCCAGGCCAAACACCTCGAAGAGGTTGAACTCAATGTCGCGCAAGTTGCTCTTGTAGTGGCCCATGGCCTCTGCTCCTTCTCCGTTAGCTGTCGCTGATTCCAGCCTGACAGTTCATGCGTGTGCGGTTGGTCGCGCAAGTGAGACTGGCCGCGTAACACTGCATACATCCATGATGCTACTCGCGAGTAACATGCGCGACGAACTTGGGTAGATCGCCCGCGAGATCTGAGTCACTCAGCGGCGCGTCGGGATCGGTTGCTCGTGTCAACCCGCCAAGTGGCGGTCGTCCTGGGTCAACCCCCGGACCAGGCCAGCCGTCACTGTCAGGCCAGCGATGATGTTCATCAGTGACAGCAGGACTCGAGTCGACGCGGGGACTTCCGGGGGCTGAGCCAGCGGTCCGGTGAGGGACACAGCCGTGAGAAACAGCCCGGCCACCGCCACGACGGGAACCGGCTTACGTACCAATCGGGCAACAATGCCTGCTGCCAGACCACCTGCTAGTCCGGCGAGCAGAGATGCACCAGCAACAGACAGAGCTGTCACCCGATCGATGGTGCCATTTACTTCGACGTAGGCCTCAAAGGGAACCCCCACGGCACTCCCGATGGTCCACACAGCGACGTTCGCCGCGGCAGCCATCAGTGCCCAGATCAGTCCCGCGCGGATACTGCGTCGAATCCGGCGCAGCGGACGCGGGTCACGGGGCGGAGGGGCAGGAGCGGGCACAGTGGCCAAGCTAACTCAGTCGTTATCTGTACGGAGCCCCCGGCACGCCCGCCAGTCATCAGCGGGAGCGCGATAGGCCAGCTGCGGTCGGGTGTTCGGTCCTCAGCGGGGAATGATCCAGATTTCGTCGGTGGCGGTAGCCACAGTACGAAGGAACAGGTTGGTGGGTTTGGCACCGCGACCGGGTAGACCGTAGTTCGCCTTGAGCGATCTCACATGTTGGCGGAAAGCCGTGGTGACCACCGGAGTTCGCTCGGAGAATCCGGTGGCCCGCTTGATGCGCTTGACGGACACGTGTTGCCCCCGGGCCTTCACGGCCGCGCGCAGCCGAGGACCGTGGACCTTCAGCCGCTTCCAGAGGCGTTGGGGCTCCCAGACGAGGCTTTGCGGCAAAGACAGGTAGTTGTAGCGGCTCTGTGCGGCTGGAGTGTCGGCTCCGGGTCCAGTCGCGGGGGCGCAACCTCGGAAGGTGGCCAGGTGTAGATGTGGTCCGGTGCTGTTGCCGGTATTGCCGCTGTATCCGAGCAGGGTTCCGGTACCAGCAATGGGCCGTCCCTGGGCATCTAGGCGGGGGCTCGACACCGTCTGCCCGACAGTGACCGGGATCCCGGGAGACATGTGCTGCCAGTAACTCGACACTTGCTTGCCAAAGATGGTGTGACAGATGAGAACCCAGTTCGACGGTGCGCCCGAGCCGGGATTGAATCCGGGCGGGTTGTTCGCGACGCCATCATTGACGCCAATGACAACTCCGCGGCGAGGAGCGTACAAGGGTGTGCCGCTCCACATCGCCACGTCCCACGCCCGGTGGGCACGGTTATTGCTGTAGGCCCAGCTGGCTGACAGACGAATGGCGCCGATCCAGGCTGGGCTCGACACCATCGTGCCAGCGAAGGTCGTGTTGGGCGGTGGGGCCGTCTGGGGGGTGGTGATGGGCGGAAGGGTGGCATCTCCGTCTTCACCGGTCCAGCCCTTTTGGGCTCCGACCTCAGACGTGTTCGTGGGCCCGCCGGGAATCGTTACGACCAGCATTGCTACCGCAGCGCATGCAGCTCCCGCCAGCGTCAGGCGATGCCTGCTGCGGATGGTGGATGCCACGGTTGTCCTCCTTGGTCGGCCAATCCCCGTTCCCCTACCGTGCGTGCAACAGACCCACTGATGCGACCGCAGCCTCGCCTAAGCAGACGATTACTACTGGAACTTGTGGACTTTCACATCTGAAGTCGGGAAGGTTCGGCTTGTTGGCACGGCTCGTGATGCAGGGTCTATGGCTCTGAAGTCATCCGTGCCGCGCAGGCTCTCACGGCACCTTTGGCCGCTGGCGCTACACGTGGGATTGCTAGCGACGGGCCGGACGTGTACAGATGGAGGAACAACATGAGGTGCTCAGGCTGGCAAGGAGGATCGGATGGTCGACCTCAAGAAACTCGGGATTCTGGCCATTGCCATTCTTGTGGTGGGGGCTGGCGCGGGGGCGTGCGCTGGCGACACAGACGCAACCGGAGCAGTGGAACAGCAACAATCAGCGACGCCCAGTGGCTTTCATTTTGCGATTGACTTCGTCGGCGCGGGCGACGTCGAGAGTGTGACGTTCTGGATTTTCGACGACACGGGAGTGCTGCAAGGCTCAAGCTGTGTGGGAGCCCGGGCTGCCCGCAGCCACTCGAAACCTCCTGCCGCGCTGCTCGCGGCCCACTCGGCGGTCTACGTAGGGGCTTCGTCGTCTGAGCAGCAGTGCCACGCCGATCCGCCAGCCGGGGCAGCCCCGCAGCCAGATCCCACGGACCAGATCACCTACACGGACCGGTGCTGGCGATCAGAGTTTTTGGCCAGCAATCCGGTCGATCTTGGATACAGAGCAGATTTCGCAACCGCAGACGTGCCTTTGTGTACGTCGTGATGCCGGAATGGTGAATTGAGAGGTGGGACCATGAACCGGATCTGGAAGGTACTCCTGGCCGGATTGACGGCCGGAACGCTCGTGGGCGCAATCACACTGGCAGCTGCCGGGCCAGCCGCAGCAAGTTGCATCTACAACCTCGGAGACAACGTCGCCAGTGACATCGGTGAGCCAGCCACCAGCGTCATTGCAGTCGGATTCTCCAGCACGGGCACCGGTGTCGAGGGCTACTCCAGCGAGTACCTTCCGCCGGGCTCCTCGCAGTGTTGGAACGATCATGGCTGGGCGGGTGGTTTCGTGACCAACTCCGGTTGGGGTGGCGACCTCGCGGTGGCGCAGTTCTTCAACGGATTGACTATCGATGCGGGAGAATGGATCGTCGTCGGGGCCGTGAATGACCCTGCCGCGCAACGCAACGATTTGTGTTCAGGTCCTTTCGTCCCAGCCGGGTGGGCACAGTACAACGTCAACAACGGGCCGTGGTTTGCTAGTCAAACGGACACTGCCTTCGACTGTGCGAGCGTCGTTCCCGGTGAGGAATAGCCAGCGGGCACTTGTGGGCGAGAACCCAGTCGGTGGCCAGTTGTGGCCGCTCGCGCGCCTAGCAGTCTAGGGACGGGGCATTTCGTCTGTGGGGATCCAGGCACCATGCAGCCCCATCGGAACGCGATTGGGAATTTTCACGGTCGCGACCGGGCCCGTTGACACATCGTCGGAAGGCAGGATCAAGAAGTAGCTGGACCGGTCCGACACCCGTGCCGCGAACGAGACGTAGTAGCCGCCCCTGTCGCCGCTCGGGCTTGGGACAAAGCAGGGTTCACCCAGGGCGAGCCCGTCTGATTGGTAGAAGGTGCCATCCCCGGTGATGGTGTCTACCGTGAGTACCCCGTCAAAGGATCCAGTAGGCAAGTCGTCGAGGGTCCCGCGAGCGCCGACCGCTGCCTGGGCATGTTGTGATCCAATGAGCCTGTCGTCGATGCGCGGGAACTCCATCGCCCTTTCCACGATTGCGGTTCGGGACAACTGCGTCCCCCCAGATGGGAGCCGGATTGACTCGTAGGCGGCCCTCGGAGTAGGCAATCCGGGCGCCAGACCGCCACCCAAATTGCTCCAGGTGACGGCCTGGAGCTCGACCCCATCGTCGCTGTCGAAAGCGTTGGCAAAATGCCAAACCCAGAAAGGTTCTCCTTCGTACCAGCGAATTGCACCCTCACCAGATCGCGGGATAATGGCGACTTTCGATCCGAGTTCGGGCTTCCACTGCAGTGGAGAACCGCCATTCATTGCCGCGGCGATGTCGAGCACAGCAGGGTTGAGAGAAAGAACAATCTTGGTTTCGGTGATCGCGAAGTCGTGCACCATGTACGCCACTCCGCCCGTGTCAACTTCGTGGGGCCCGGTCTTGACGCTTCCGTCGGGGTTGAGGATCAACCATTGGAGGAATGGGGCCTCCATGTTGTAGGTGAAGGTCACCATTTCCCCCGTCCTCGGGTCAACCTTGGGATGAGCCGCTGCCCCTTGGGGGAAGGCACCACCAAAGTCGTCCACGTGACCGGTCACCAGCTGCGGAGAAATACGGTAGGACTTGGTGGTCTCTGCCAGGGCGATCAGGGTGCCGTGGTGACAGACGACGTTGATGGCGGGCATGTCCCGAAAACTCCACGCCAGTTCTGGCCCTACATCATCCGGCCCGGGCAGGGCCCCGCTCATGATGCTCGGCCACAGGGCATGACCGGCCGCCTCTTCAATGTCCAGCATCGGCGTTCGCACGTAGGCATTCCGGTAGCTAGCCTTCCCGTTCTGCAAGCTGAGGGCATGGATCATGCCGTCACCTTCCATGGGATAGACGTAGGCGCCGAGTGGTGTAAATCGAGGGTTTGGCCCGTTGCGCAGGTAGCTACCGTCGAGGTCCCTTGGGATCTCGCCTTGTACCACTTCCAGATCCTCGGCGAAGATCTCGGTCTGGACCGGCTCGAAAACACCTGTCAGATGAGGGTTGGTCGTGGGATCGATCGGCGCAGGCAGCGGCATGGTGGAAGTCAACCGGTTGCGGGAGAAAGTTGCAAGATCGTTAGACCCGAAGGGGGGCACCCAACCGCACTTCACGGAGCGGGTATTCGGCTGCGCCTGCGACCGTTCCTAAACACTGAGCAGGAGTGAGTCCTGCCCCGTGTGCCCCCGCGAAC
>CBFGTA010000002.1:0-49957 GCA_965651595.1 uncultured bacterium
CCCGAACCAGTCGGAGCCAACGCAGGGGTGACTGCTATGCGCGGCCGCAACTGGACTGAAGAAACAATGGTCCAAGAACCCGTTACCGGTCGCGGCCGTGCAACAGGCGGAACCCATCCGGCTGGATCGCGGGTGCGACAGCCGTCCCGGACTCCCGACGCGAGCCCTGCCGCCGCATCGGCCCCCACCGATCTGGGTCGCATCGTCACCTTGCACCCACGCAGCTATAACGATGCCCGACGGATCGGCGAGGATTTTCGCGCCGGGAACGCCGTCATCATCGATCTCACGGAGCTGCCCGATTCAGAGGCCAAGCGGATCGTTGATTTCTCGGCCGGTTTGGTCTTCGCCCTGCGGGGATCGATCGAGCGGGTGACAACCAAGGTGTTCATGCTGTCGCCAGCCAACTCCCAGTTCGACGCCAACGATGCGCGGGCCGAACTGCGCAATGCAGGAATCGCTCGCTAGCGCTGCAGTGGGCTTCCCGCGACGGCGGGCGTTCAACATCTTCTGGGACTCGCGGAGAGGTCGCTGGGCATGACATCGGTGGGTGAGGTCGTAGCCACAATCCTGTGGATCTACCTCATCATCCTCCTGATCCGTTTTGTCGTCGACCTCGTGCGGATGTTGTCGAGAGGGTGGGAGCCGTCCGGGATCGTCTTGATTCTGGCGGAAGTAGTATTCACACTCACCGATCCTCCGCTCAAGTTGTTGCGCAAGGTGATTCCGCCACTTCGTATCGGGGGAGTCGCGCTCGATCTATCATTCCTAGTACTACTGATAGGTCTGCAGTTGCTGATCCGACTGGCGCTGACGCTGCTGTGAGGGGCCATCCAGCAATGATGGGTGATAACAACGACCGGAACAGGAGAAGCCATGGCGATCTTCGCACGCAAGAATCGAAACCAGGCGTCCCAACCACCATTACCTCAGTCGCCATCACCTCAACCGCAGAGCTATACGTTTAGCGAATCGGTCCCCGGTCACATCGCCGAGCCGGTTGTTGTATCTGCGGAAAGGTCGGTTGCTCCTGCGCGGCAGGTGGCCAACCCGTATGGAGCGCCGCTGGCGTCGATTCCCCGAGGTCTGCGCGGGCTCTGGTAACCGCTACTCGCGCAGCGTGGGCGGGACTAAGCAGCGTGGGCGGGACTATTCTGCCGGTCAACCACTCAGGTCTGCCGGTGAACGACTCAAGCGGAAACGGAACTCCAACTCCGGTACCTGTTGAACCGCTTGCGTAGCCTCGTCACCGTGGTGCGAGCCGTCACCGTGGTGCGAGCCGTTGGGCGTGGCAGGCGATTCCGCCGCAGGGGCGGCTGCTGGCAGGGACACGGCTTCCATGCGCGTGGCCAGCACTTCGTTGCCGATCATCTCCGCGTGCTCAGCTACCACTTCGGCGACTTCCGGTGACGAGTCCCATTCGATGGCGATCCGGTCGGTGACCTCGAAGCCGAGGTACTTGCGAGCCTGTTGAATGTGTCGAATCAGGTCTCGAGCTACGCCCATGCGGCGCAACTGTTCATCGATAGTCGTGTCGACGGCGATCATTTCGCCGTGGTCGCTGGCAACTGACCATCCGGTTCTTGGCTTTTGGGTAATCACAACGTGGTCGGAAGTGATCGTCTCAGGCGTCCCCTCCACATCGAGGGTGAAAGTGCCCGTTGTTGCCAGAGAGTGCGAAAGAGTCCGACCCTCCGCGGCAGCGATGGCAGCGGCCACCGACGGTGTCCGCTTGCCATAGACAGCCCCAAGCGCACGGAAGTTCGCCTTGACTGTCACGTCGACGAGATCTTCGGCTGCATCTGCGGGCAGTTCGTCGATCGTGAGCACATTGAGCTCCCCGAGAACTTCTCCGACGAGTTCGGCGTCCAAGTCCGCCCATCCGGTCGCGGCCACGAGGGCTCTCCTCAACGGATAGCGGGTCTTGACCTTGGCCTCGGCTCGGGCTGCCCGGCCGAGTTCGACGAGGCGGCGAGCCAAGCTGACATCGTGGAGCACTTCCTGATCGATTGCTCCACTGTCGGGCCACTCGGCCAGGTGGACCGACTCGGGCAGATCTGGGCTGGTCGGGCGGAACAGGTCGGCCCAAATACGTTCGCTGACGAAGGGCATGAAAGGAGCGATGAGCAAGGTGAGCTCACGCATCGAATCGTGCAAAGTGGCGAGGGCGGCCAGATCACAATCCCAGAAACGGCGACGCGAACGACGCACGTACCAGTTCGACATGTCATCGATCAGCTCCGCAATAGCAGCGCCAGCCGACTGAGTGTCGAAGTTCTCCAGAGCATCGGTGACCTGCTTCGTGGTCGAGGCAGTACGGGCAGCCATCCAGCGGTCCAAGACAGGACGCTCGGCCAGCACCGGGATCTCCGGGTCCGAAGGCGAAAATTGCGCGATCCGTCCGTACATCGAGAGGAAACTAGCTGTCGCCCAATAGGTCGGCAGAACCTTTCGCACCGATTCGCTGACGGTCGAGTCACCCACCCGGCGTGATTGCCAGGCCGAACCGCCCGCAGCCATGAACCAGCGCAAGGCATCGGCTCCCTGTCGGTCCATCAACGGGATCGGGGGCAAGACATTGCCGAGGTGCTTGCTCATTTTCCGTCCGTCCTCGTCCAGAATATGGCCGAGACACAAGACGTTGCGGTAGGCGGACTGCCCGAACACGAGCTGTCCAATCGCCATGAGCGTGTAGAACCATCCGCGCGTTTGGTCGATGGCTTCGCAAATGAAGTCGGCGGGGTACATCTGGGAGAACGTCTCTGCTCCCGTATGGGGATATCCCCACTGGGCGAACGGCATGGCGCCGGAGTCGTACCAGCAGTCGATCACTTCGGGAACTCGCGACATGGTCGCCGAACACTCCGGACAGGGGAAAGTGATCTCGTCGACGAACGGGCGGTGCGGGTCTAACGACCCGAGGTCCCGGCCGGTGTAGGTGCCGAGCTCAGCGAGGGAACCCACGCACACCGTGTGGACCGGCTGATCGGCCTCGGTGGGTGAGCAACGCCAAATCGGCAACGGTGTTCCCCAGTAGCGATTTCGGCTCAGCGCCCAGTCGACGTTATTGCGCAGCCAGTCCCCATACCGGCCCCACTGGATCGTGTCGGGGTACCAGTTGGTCTCAGCGTTCGCTTCCAAGAGCTGGTCAGCGATTCGAGTCGTTCGGATGTACCAACTTGGTTGTGCGTAGTACAACAGGGTCGTATGACAGCGCCAGCAATGAGGGTAAGAGTGCTCGTAGGGTCGCTCCAGCCATAGGAGTCCGCGAGCCGACAAGTCGCCAATCAACGGCCGATCAGCATCCTTGAAGAACACGCCGCCGATGAGATCGATATCGGCACGGAAGGTTCCATCGCCTGCCACCGGATTGACTACCGGCAGGTCGAAGCGCTTGCAGGCAGCGAGATCGTCTTCGCCGAACGCCGGAGCCAAGTGCACAATGCCGGTCCCGTCGTCGGTCGTCACGAACGCGTCGGCAACCACGAAATGCCCGGGGCTGATGTCGACGAGAGAAAACGGGCGTGAGTATGTGACACCTGCTAGATCACTGCCAGAGACAACCTCTTCGACAGTGCCCCGCTCTGCGAACAGGTCCTCGACGCGGTCAGCCACAACCACGATGTGTTCGCCACCAGCGGGGCCATCGACAGCGACAACCGCGTACTGGGCATCGGGATTGACCGCGGCAGCAGTGTTGGAAACGAGAGTCCACGGGGTGGTCGTCCACACCAGCAAGCTGAGATTGTGATACCGCCGAGTCCAGTCGGCGTCTGTCACGGGGAAGCGCACATAGATCGATGGATCGACGACATCCTCGTAGCCTTGGGCGAGTTCGTGTTCGCTGAGTCCGGTGCCACAGCGGGGGCAGTAGGGCGCGACTCGGTGATCTTCGGCCAGCAGACCTTTCTCGAAGATCTGTTTGAGGCTCCACCAAACACTCTCGATATAGCCACTAGCCATCGTCCAGTAGGCGTCGTCCATGTCGACCCAGTAGCCCATCCGGTCGGTCAGGTCACTGAACTCGCTGACGTGCCGAAGGACCGACTCGCGGCACCGAGCATTGAACTGAGCAATTCCGAACTCCTCAATGTCCTTCTTCCCGTTGAACCCGAGTTCCTTCTCGACCGCGATCTCGACGGGCAATCCGTGGCAGTCCCAGCCAGCCTTGCGGGGTACGTGATAGCCACGCATCGTCTTATAGCGCGGAAAGATGTCCTTGAAGACGCGCGCTTCCACGTGATGGACGCCTGGCTTACCGTTGGCGGTAGGTGGACCCTCATAGAACGCCCACGTGGGCCCATCGGCAGTTCGGTGCAGAGATTGTCCGAAGATGTCCCTCTCCCGCCAAAACTGCAGGACCTCGTGTTCGAGGGCAGGGAAATTCACTTTGGGTTCTAGGGGACGGTACACGTCAAGCAAGGGTACGCCACCGGGGGGCAGGCAACCGTACAGCGGTGGCGTTACCCTTGGGCAAGAAAGTTCGCTAGATTCCCTGTGTCACGTACAAGCGGAGACGGCCTAGATCGGTAGACCAACGAGCGGAGATACTCGATGCCCCAAAACCAAGGTGTGCGCGCCGATGAGTCACCGTGGACCGATGCCGAACTCTCCGCCGTGCGAACAGAGTTGGAAGCCGACGCAAACCGCCTGCGGGAAGAACTCGTCGCTACCGAACAAGAGATCGCTGACCTGGTGGCGGACTCGGGTGACGGGGCGGGTGACGACATCGCCGACGCCGGTGCCAAGACCTTCGAACGCGAACAGTCCATGTCCTTGGCCGACAACGCCCGGAAGCTGCTCGATCAAACCCTCAAGGCACTCGTGCGTCTCGACGCGGGCGAGTACGGAGTGTGTGAATCCTGCGAGGCGCCAATTGGCAAGGAGCGCTTGCAGGCCTTCCCACGCGCCACTATGTGCCTCCAGTGCAAGCAGGCTGATGAGCGAAGCTGAGACTTCCACGCCGGTCCCGACTCGTTCCACCTCGCGTTCCCTGCTGTGGCTAGTTCTGGTCGTCGCCGGAACGATCCTGCTGATTGATCAACTGACGAAGGTGTGGGCGGTGGCCCGACTCGAGGGACAACCACCGATCGAAGTGGTTGGCGAGTTACTGAGCTTCACTCTGGTTCGCAACCCGGGGGCGGCTTTTTCTTTCGGGGGCGGTTATACCTTCATCTTTTCGCTCGTTGCGATAGCGATAGCGGTATTCGTCGTGTACAAGGCCCGACAACTGCATTCGATCGCCTGGGCGATCGCCCTCGGAGGAGTGCTTGGGGGAGCGGTAGGCAACCTGACTGATCGGATCTTTCGAGACCCCGGGGCCTTGAATGGGGCAGTAGTCGACTTCATTGCCTTCCCCAACTTTCCCGTGTTCAACGTCGCCGACATGGCAGTGGTGGGATCTGCCGGATTGATCATTCTTCTCGTGTTTCGGGGAGTTCCCCTAGATCCTTCGACCGATCCACCGGGTGACACCCCAATAGACGCCCCGAGTGACCCTGAGGCTGTTCGCGATTCGATTCCCGGGCAACCCTCACCGCCGGACGAATCGCCCTGACATGCCCGACTCAGACATGCCTGGCTCCGCCGCGCCCACAGAGTTCACGATCGACGCTTCGTTGGACGGCGAGCGCGCTGATGTAGCGATCAGTCGGCTGCTCGGGGTAACTCGTTCGGTCGCCGCCGATCTCATCGATGCCCGCCGAGTGAGGCGTGCGGGAGCTTCCGTAAAGCGCAGTTCGCGGCTCGGCGAAGGTGAAGTCGTGGCTGTGGAACCTGACCTAGCCCCTGACCGGGACTCAGAGGCCCTTGATGAGGCCAATGCCAGCGAGCGGGGTGCCAGGGCTGGCCATCGATCCCGCGGCGGTGGGGACAGTCGTTCGGCCGAGTCGTTGGCTCGAGCCGAGCGGGACCTTCCGACGGCTTTGGTGGTCAAAGAGCTCACTGACGATTTCGTGGTCGTCGATAAGCCCGCTGGGATGGCATCCCATGCGAGTCCAGGCTGGCTTGGCCCCACAGTGGGTGAGGCCTTGGCCCGGGTCGGTGTCACAGTGGCGCGCAGCGGGCCAGCGGAACGGGAAGGGATCGTGCATCGTCTTGACGTGGGCACTAGTGGTCTCATGGTGGTGGCCCGATCCGAGCTGGCCTACCGTTCGCTGAAGGAAGCATTCAAACAACGCACGGTTACGAAGGTCTACAACGCGCTCGTCCAAGGTCACCCCGACCCCAGCCGGGGAACGATCGACGCACCCATTGGTCGTCACCCCCGCCACGATGGGCGGTACGCCGTGGTGGCTAGTGGGAAACCTTCAATCACCCAGTACGAGGTCACCGAGGCGTACGCCTATGCCAGTCTCGTGCGGATCCACCTGTTGACCGGACGGACGCACCAGATTCGCGTCCACATGAGCGCGGTCCGCCACCCGTGCTGCGGGGACACGATGTATGGCGCCGATTGGCGCTTGGCAGACCGCCTCGGACTCACTCGCCAATGGCTGCACGCAAGCGAACTGGAGTTCGACCATCCAGTAACCGGCAAGCGCCTGCAGTTCACCAGCGACTTTCCAGCCGATTTGAGTCACGCACTTGACGTTCTCGCGGCCTGAAACGCCCGGTATGGGCGCCAGGTCGAACAGCTGAAGCCGGTGACTTCAGAGAGTCTGCCGGTGCCAGGCGGCAACGGGATTTATGCTTCGAAGGTGGCTAGCTCTGACCAATTTGTGCATCTGCACGTGCACACCGAGTACTCGATGCTCGACGGAGCGGCTCGTTTGACCGACTTGTTCGGTGAAGCCCAGCGCCTGGGGATGCCGGCCCTCGCGATGACTGACCACGGCAATGTGTTCGGCGCTTACGACTTCTGGAAGCGGGGCCAGGAATCGGGAGTCAAACCCATCATCGGGATGGAGGGGTACTACGCCCCGCAAGGCCGTCGAACGAAGGCACCCTTCGACTTCGGCGGCGGGTTCGACGAGGGAACCAGTGAGACGGGCGAGTCGACTCAGCGAGGCAAGCAGGCGTACACCCACATGACGCTCCTGGCCGAAACGACGCCGGGAATGCATAATCTGTTTCGCTTGTCGTCGCTAGCGAGCATCGAAGGCTACTACCGGCACCCGCGGTTCGACCGGGAACTACTCGAGCAGTACGGGCAGGGGCTGATCGCTACCACCGGGTGCCCGTCCGGGGAAGTCAATCGCTGGTTGCAGGCGGGCAAATTTGACCGCGCGATAGCGGCCGCGGCGGATTTCCGCGATATTTTTGGAGCGGGCAATTTCTATTGCGAACTCATGGATCATGGGATTCCCATCGAGCGCTCCTATCGCGACGACCTGCTCAAGATTGCCCGGCAGCTTGAACTGCCGCTACTAGCGACCAACGACCTCCACTATGTGCGGCAGTCCGACGCCCACAGTCACGATGTACTGCTATGCATCGGGACGCGGGCCACGATCGACGACCCCAAACGATTCAAGTTTTCCGGCGACAGCTTCTACCTCAAGACTTCCGCCGAGATGCGGCAGTTGTGGCGAGAACTGCCCGAGGCGTGCGACAACACGCTCGAGATTGCCGAACGTTGCGCTGTCGAGTTCAACGAAGGCGCCTCCCTCATGCCCGAGTTCCCGGTTCCCGCTGGCGAGAGCGAGGAGAGTTGGCTGGTCAAAGAAGTCGAACGCGGTCTCATCGAACGCTTCGCCGGATCAGTGCCGACGACCCACCGCGAACAAGCCGCGTACGAGGTGCGGGTCATCTGCGACATGGGATTTCCTGGCTACTTCCTGGTAGTGGCTGACCTCGTTCGCTACGCCAAAGAGCACGGCATCCGGGTGGGGCCGGGTCGTGGATCAGCAGCCGGTTCCATCGTCGCCTGGGCTTTGGGTATTACCGAACTGGATCCGATCCGCCACGGACTGCTGTTCGAACGGTTCCTCAACCCAGAACGCGTGTCCATGCCCGACATTGACATGGACTTCGACGAGCGCCGCAGGACCGAGGTGATTCGCTACGCCACCGACCGCTACGGCAGTGACCGAGTCGCGCAAATCGTGACGTACGGCTCGATCAAGGCTAAGGCCGCGATAAAGGACTCGGCTCGCGCCCTCGGGCTGCCGTACGCCATGGGCGACAAGATCACCAAGGCTATGCCCCCGGCCGTCATGGGCAAAGACATCCCCCTGTCGGGGATTTTTGATAGCCAGCATCCTCGCTACGCCGAGGCGCAGGATTTTCGACAGTTGTACGAGTCAGACGAAACGGTGCGGTCGGTGGTCGACACGGCCAAGGGCCTCGAAGGTCTCAAGCGCCAGCCGGGGGTCCACGCGGCCGGGGTGATCTTGAGTCAGAAGCCGCTGATCGACGTGATCCCTCTGTGGATGCGTGACGACGGATCAATCATCACGCAGTTCGACATGGGGGTCTGCGAGACACTCGGTCTGCTGAAGATGGACTTCCTGGGTCTGCGCAACCTGACGGTCATTGAGGACTGTCTGGAAGCAATCGAAGCCAATCAGGGGCTGCGGATCGTTCCCGAGGACTTGCCACTCGATGATGCGGCCACCTACCGCCTACTAGCGAAGGGCGACACCCTCGGTGTCTTCCAACTCGACGGTGGGCCGATGCGGTCACTGCTGCGTTCAATGATCCCCGATAACTTCGAAGACATCTCCGCGGTACTCGCCCTCTATCGTCCGGGCCCGATGGGCGCCAATGCTCACATCATGTATGCCGATCGCAAGAACGGCCGCCAGCCGGTCGAACCCATCCATCCTGAACTCGCCGAGCCACTCGCAGAAATCCTGGGCGACACTTATGGCCTGATCGTCTATCAAGAACAGGTCATGGCGATTGCCCAACGCGTGGCTGGCTACTCCCTGGGAGCCGCAGACTTGTTGCGCCGGGCGATGGGCAAGAAGAAGAAGGAGATCCTGGACAAGGAGTACGTGCCGTTCTCGGAAGGAATGCGGGCCAATGGCTATTCCGACTCGGCCATCAAGACCCTCTGGGACGTCCTGGTTCCCTTCTCCGACTACGCCTTCAACAAGGCGCACACGGCCGGGTACGGACTGGTTTCGTACTGGACTGCCTACCTGAAGGCAAACTACCCAGCCGAGTACATGGCGGCGTTGCTGACGAGCGTCAAAGACGACAAGGACAAGAGCGCTGTGTACCTCAACGAGTGTCGGCGGATGGGTATCAAAGTCTTACCGCCGGATGTTAACGAGTCGGCAAAGAATTTCGCGGCCGTCGGCGCGGACATTCGATTCGGTCTGAGTGCCATTCGCAATGTCGGAAACAACGTGGTCGACTCCATTGCCGCGACCCGAGAGACTCGCGGTCGATTCGAAGACTTCACTGATTTTCTGCAGAAGATCGAACTGACCGCCTGCAACAAGCGAGTCGTCGATTCGCTGATCAAGGCTGGCAGTTTCGACAGTCTGGGGCATCCACGTCGAGGCTTGGTCTCAGTGTGTACCGAAGCTGTCGACTCGATGGTCGACCTCAAGCGGGCCGAATCGATGGGCCAGTTCGACCTCTTTGGCGGGGGAGACGGTTCAGCCTCAACCGGCGGTGTGACCTTCTCCATCCCGGATCGAGAGTGGGACAAGACGACTTTGCTCGCGTTTGAGAGGGAAATGCTAGGCCTGTACGTGTCGGACCATCCACTCAACGGCATCGAAGGAATCGTGCGTGCCGCTACCGACACGTCCATCATTGCTCTGCGCGACGATAGCGCCAGCGACGGCAAGACCGTCACCATCGGCGGATTGGTCACTGCCGTCAGCCGCAAGCTCACCCGCCGCGGAGACCATTGGGCGATCGTCACGCTCGAAGACCTCGAGGCGTCAGTCGACGTGATGGTTTTTCCGGCCCTTTACGCCCAAGTGTCGACCTACTGCGTGGAAGATCAAGTTCTCATCGTCAAAGGCAGACTCGACCTCAGGGAAGAGGAAGCCATCAAAGTGGTCGCGGCGGAGTTGCTCGTGCCTGACCTCAGCGACCGGCAGGCCGGTCCGGTCGTGATTAGTGTGCCAGCCCACAAAGTGGTAGCCCCCGTGATTTCTCGGCTCAAAGAAGTCCTGGCGACGCACCCTGGGGGAACCGAGGTTCACGTGCAGATTCGGAGCGGACCGCGTGTCACAACGATGCGGATCGGCGACGACATGCGAGTCGCGGCCAGTGCGAGCCTGTTCGCCGACTTGAAGGCACTGCTCGGCCCTTCATGTCTGCCTGAGGCTGCTGATCCGTTGTCCGCTTCCGAATCGCGGGCAGTCTGATGGCCGCCAGTGAGTTCGTCGATCCCCGCGGGACCGTCAGCGGCGTGAGGCTGCGGCCGGTCGTGACGGTAGTGGTGGCCCACCTGCTGGCGGGGATCGTGGCGTTCATCATCTGGACGCAGTGGGCCGAGCCGGTGCGGTGGGCGCGGGAAGGATCCGAAATTATCGTCGACACCGACTCGTTGAACTACGCTCAGATCGACGCCACATTCGTAGTGACCACTGCGGTTGCCGGTCTTGTATGCGGGCTTCTGACGGTCTGGCGTCTCCGGGGCCAAGAAGTCTTGACGGCCGTCTTAGCCCCAATCTTGGGGTTAGCTTGCGCCTGGGTGATGAGCATCAGCGCCACCGCGCTGACGTCGACCGAGACCATCGGACGCAGTTTCGGCGAAGTTCCCCTGGCGATCACGAGCCCGGCAATCGTGTTCACCTGGCCAGCAGTCGCGGCGATCTGTGTGTCGGCCAGCCTGCTCTGGCAGGTACTTGGTTCCTCGTCCGAGCGAGTTGCCGCGCTCAGTTCCCGGTAGCCGACGCCGCTGACACCGTGGCCAGAAACGTGATCGGTGCTGCCCGGGCCGTGAGCACCACCAGGACATCATCGGCACTGACTTCCAGGTAAAAGTCGACCTGCCCGGTGGGGATCAGAATCGCTTCCCAGTCCATCGCCGAGACATCCATGATGATCGGCGTGGGCGGATCAGTAACCGTTCCCAGCAGGTCAACCGGTGACCCTTCGGCACCAGCGTCGCCCCCAGCTTCTCCCAACTTCGGACTGAGCAACTCAGCGGTGGGGTAGCCGGTTGCGGCAGCGCATGCTTGTGGATCAACTTCCGACACCGCTGGCGCCAGGGCGATCGCTGCAGTCTCGCCGAGTTGCAGCCCGTATGCAGTGAACACCTGCCGCTCGTCCATCCCGAGCGACGCGGCAGCCCGTCGCACGCTCGTAGGCGAATCCGCGTCGAGTTCGCAGTGACGGATCTCGAACGGCAGCGCGGCGGCGATGAACGCTTCGACAACTGGCGTGGCAACCGACAGGACCGGCAGATGGTGTTCGGTCGTCGAGGTCTCGTCAGTCCCAGAAGCGCTCATGGTGCGACTGTACGCCTTTGGCCCGCCGAGTGGCACCCATCCTCGGCGAGTCTCCTACGATGGAGGGGTGATGCGTGTGGTGGATGTGCGGCAGAGTCCCGGGAGAATCTCGGCGGCCGATGTGCCGCGCGCTGAATCCGATATTGATTCCGTCATGCCCAAGGTCCAAGCCATCGTGGAGGCTGTCCGATTACGCGGCGAAGAGGCAGTCCTCGATTTCGGCGCGACCTTCGACGCGGTTCGCCCCGAGCAACTGCGGGTTCCAGCGAGCGTGCTCGACGAGGCTCTGGAGCGCCTCGACCCGCAGGTCAAGGAGGCTCTCAGCGTCGCCATCGAGAGGGTACGCACGGTTCACTCCCGCGAAGTGCCCTCTGACGTGATCACGGACGTCGCTCCGGGGGCTCGCGTCACGCAGCGATGGGTGCCGGTCGATCGCGTCGGCCTGTATGTTCCGGGCGGACGGGCCGTGTACCCGTCGAGTGTGGTCATGAATGTCGTCCCCGCCCAGCTCGCGGGAGTCGAATCACTGGCCATCACCAGTCCCGGCCAGGCCAGCAACTCCGGTTGGCCGGACGCAACTATTCTCGCCGCAGCTGCGCTGCTTGGAATAGACGAAGTCTACGCATGCGGCGGCGCTCAGGCGATCGCCTGGCTGGCACTCGGTCCCCGTCCAGTCTCCCTTGTGACCGGTCCAGGCAACCTGTGGGTGACGGCTGCGAAGCGACTGCTCAGCAGCGTGGTCGGGATCGATTCGGAAGCTGGCCCGACCGAAATCATGATCATCGCTGATGAGTCGGCAAACCCGGCCTACGTGGCAGCTGACCTCATCAGTCAGGCCGAGCACGATGTGGTCGCGGCCAGCGTGCTAGTCACGGACAGTGCGCGACTGGTAGAGGAAGTTGCTGAAGAGTTGAATCGGCAGGTTCGAACGACCCGCCATCGCGAACGCATCACTGAGGCCCTCACGGGAACGCAGAGTGCGGCGGTCTTGGTGTCGGACATGGATCAGGCCGTCGTGCTGAGCAACACCTATGGTCCTGAGCATCTTGAGATCCACACTACCGACCCTCGGGCAGTCTCGGCTCGGATCCGTAATGCGGGTGCAGTGTTCCTCGGCAACTTCACTCCCGTGTCTCTCGGAGACTACTGCGCAGGATCCAACCACGTGTTGCCAACCGGGGGCTGCGCTTGCCACTCCTCGGGCCTGGGCGTGCATTCCTTCTTGCGTTCCATGCAGGAGGTTGAGTACACCCGTGAGGCCCTCGAGGCGGTCGCAGACACGGTCGTGACCCTCGCCCGCGCCGAAGACTTGCCTGCCCACGGTGAGGCGGTGACCATCCGCGGGGTCGCATCCGCAGGCGCCGAAGATGCCCTTGCAGACCTTCGGCAGGGTCGATCAGACGGATCGCAGTGAGTATCACGAGCCAGGGTAGCGACGACCGGGGTGTCGGAGCATCGGTCCTCAGGGCCCACCGGCTTCCGGTGCGTCCCGAGTACGTGGGTGCAAAGGCTTACGGCGCACCCCAGTTGGACGTTGCGGTGCGGCTCAACACGAACGAGAACCCCTACCCGGTCCCCGCCGACGTCGCCACTGCGGTAGCAGAATCGTTGGCTGCTGTGGTGCCTTCACTGAACCGCTACCCGGATCGCGATGCCATCGAGTTGCGCACGGCCCTCGCCCGATATGTCACCGACACTGCTGGCAACGACCAAGAGTTTGGTCCGGAATCGTTGTGGGCGGCCAACGGTAGTAACGAAATTCTTCAGCAACTCCTGCAACTGTTCGCTGGCCCCTCACGCACAGCCCTCGGCTGTGAACCCACCTACTCCATGCACCGTCTGATCGCGCAGGCGACTCACACGCAGTACCGTGTCGTCGAGCGCTCTTCGGCGGCAGCCGGATTCGCGATTGATGTGGCGGCCACGATCCGAGCGATTCACGAGGACCCCCCGGCAGTCGTGTTTATCTGCTCACCGAATAATCCGACGGGTACTGCCACCCCCCTCGATGACATTCGGTCGATCTATGACGCTGTCGTCACCCACGACATCGGAATCGTCATCGTCGACGAGGCATATGCTGAGTTTTCGTCCGCCCCGTCAGCGATCACCCTCTTGGACGGTCGACCTAGGCTGGTAGTCACCCGCACTTTAAGCAAGGCGTTCGCCTTTGCTGGCGGTCGGCTCGGCTACTGCGTGGCACACCCCGACGTGATTGCCGAGATCCTCAAAGTCCGCCTGCCCTACCACTTGTCGTCGTTGACTCAGGCCGCCGCCGTTGCCGCGACCGCCCACGCCCCGAGTCTGCAAGCCCACGTCGAGGCACTGCGTGGTGAGCGTGACCGGATAGTGCACACTTTGACCGGTTGGGGGTACGCGGTGGTACCTAGTGACGCCAACTTCGTGATGTTTGGGCGCTTCCCTGACAGCCACTTGGCGTGGGAGGCCTTATTGGCTGAGGGAGTTTTGGTTCGGGATGTGGGGCTCGACTCGTGGCTGCGAGTAACTGCCGGTACCACTGAGGAAACGACGGCGTTTCTGGACGCAGTTGCTCGCGAGAACTACTCTCGTCTACCCGATCTACCCCGACAGTGAGAACATAGGGACTCGCGCACGAGTTTTGCCGCGCTTACTCGTCCCGCACAAGATTTACCTCGCACGAGTTTTGCCTCGCACGAGTTGGTAATCCACGAGTTGTATCGCAGATAGAGGAGAAGGCATGACCCGCACAGCAAGGATCGAGCGGACCACCAAGGAAAGTTCGGTGTTGGTCGCTCTGGACATTGACGGAACCGGTCAGACGGACGTCTCCACCGGCGTGCCCTTCTACGACCACATGATGAGCCAACTCGGCAAGCACTCCGGCATGGATCTGACGATCCGAACCGAAGGCGACCTGGAAGTGGATGCCCACCACACGGTCGAGGACACGTCGCTGGCCTACGGTGCGGCACTGCGGGAAGCGCTCGGCGACAAGGCGGGAATCCGGCGTTTCGGAGACGCTCTCGTTCCCCTCGACGAGTCCCTCGTGCAGTCGGCCGTCGACTTATCTGGACGCCCGTACCTCGTGCACGAAGAACCAGAACTCATTTCGTTGATCGGCACCTACGATACGACTTTGACGCGCCACGTGTGGGAATCCATCACGGCTAGTGCCCAGATTTGCCTGCACATTCGGGTAATAACTGGACGAAATGCCCACCACATTGTGGAGGCCCAGTTCAAGTCGGTGGCCCGGGCGTTGAAGCAGGCGGCTGCCCGGGACGCGGCAGTCGAGGGTATCCCCTCCACTAAGGGCGTGCTGTAGTGACGTCCTGGCTTCCTATCGGACTGCTCGCGTTGACTGGCTTCCTACTCGGCGGGGTGTGGTCCACTGCCCGCAATCGTCAATGGGTGGCGTCAGTAGCACTGGCAATCGCGGCTGGCTTGAGTGCGCTCGGCGCTCGCATGTGGTGGTAGGTAGCACATGCAGGTAGCGGTCTTGGACTATGGATTCGGCAACGTTCGGTCAGCCGTTCGCGCCCTGGAACGAGTAGGTGCCGAGGTTTGCCTGACCCGAGACCGGAAGGAGGCTCTCGACGCCAGCGGCCTGGTTGTGCCCGGGGTAGGCGCTTTCGCCGCCTGTATGCGTGGTCTCGAATCAGTGGACGGTCCCCGCATCATCGACTCGCGTCTAGCCGGAGGGCGGCCGGTCCTGGGAATCTGCGTGGGGATGCAGATCCTCTTCGAACACGGTGACGAGCATGGAACCGCCACTGACGGATGCGGCCAATGGCCCGGCCGGGTACAGCGGCTGGAACAGGCCCCCGTCCTGCCCCATATTGGATGGAACACAGTGCGCGCGCCCGTCAACAGTGCCCTGTTCTCTGGGATAGAAGACGAGCGATTCTATTTCGTTCATTCGTACGCGGTGACGAACTGGCAGTGGCAGGACCCTCAACACGACGGGGGACCCGTCACTGCCCCTCAGGTCACCTGGAGCCACTACGGACAAGATTTCGTGGCGGCAGTGGAGAACGGCCCCCTCAGCGCCACCCAGTTCCACCCCGAAAAATCCGGTGATGCGGGCCTGCAATTGTTGAGCAACTGGCTCGACACGGTCCGCTGAGTCTGCTCGACTCACGAGAAAACCCCACGAGGCAAACGCACGAGAGAAACGAGAAGAAGGAGTCCCCATGGTTGTCGAACTACTTCCCGCTGTCGACGTGTCGGGCGGCCAAGCCGTTCGGCTCGTACAAGGCGAGGCAGGCACGGAGACGGGATACGGCGATCCGATCGAAGCGGCCCTGGCATGGCAAGAGCAGGGAGCCGAATGGGTGCACCTAGTTGACTTGGATGCGGCGTTTGGCAAGGGGAGCAACCGTGAACTGCTCGCCGAGGTCGTTGGTTCGCTCGACATCGCTGTCGAGCTGTCGGGGGGCATCCGCGACGACGAGAGCCTGCGCGCGGCTCTGTCGACAGGGTGCCGACGCGTCAACATTGGCACCGCGGCACTAGAAGACCCCGACTGGTGCGCTCGCATCATCGGTGAACACGGCGATCAGGTGGCAATCGGACTCGACGTCCGCGGCCGGACACTGGCAGCCCGAGGCTGGACGCAGGAAGGCGGCGACCTGTTCGAGACACTGTCCCGGCTCGACGAGCAAGGCTGTGCCCGCTACGTCGTGACTGACGTGCTCCGGGACGGAACCATGACCGGCCCCAACGTGGACTTGTTGCGGCAGGTGTGCGCCGTCACCGACGCCCCCGTCGTTGCCAGCGGTGGAGTATCACAGCTAGCCGACTTGGAAGCGATTGCCGCTTTGGCCGCCGACGGGGTAGAAGGTGTCATCGTCGGGAAGGCCTTGTACGCGGGTGCCTTCACAGTGGCCGAAGCCCTCGAATCCTTGGCAAAGTTCGCGCGCCCATGACCGCAGGTGCAGGGTCGTCCGATTCGATGGTCTCGAACCTCGCCGTCCGGGTGATTGCTTGTCTCGACGTAGACGCCGGGCGCGTGGTCAAGGGCGTGAACTTTGTCAGCCTGCGAGATGCTGGCGATCCCGTCGCGCTAGCGGCCGCCTATGATCGCCAAGGCATCGATGAACTGGTATTTCTCGACATCACGGCGAGTTTAGGGGGCCGCGACACCATGCTTGACGTGGTGGCCGCCACGGCAGACAGTGTCTTCATCCCCCTGACCGTCGGCGGGGGCGTGAGGCAGGTCTCGGACATCGATCGACTGCTGCGAGCAGGGGCTGACAAGGTGGCCATCAACACTGCTGCCATTGCCCGCCCAGAGTTCCTTTCCGAGGCCGCTGCCCAGTTCGGGTCCCAATGCATCGTCATCTCGGTCGATGCCCGCCGAACCACCGGCGAGGCGACGACGCCGAGCGGATACGAAGTGACCACCCACGGGGGCCGACGGGGGACTGGCATCGACGCGGTCGAATGGGCCGTGGAGGCGGCAAACCGCGGTGCTGGCGAAATCCTGCTCAACTCGATGGACGCCGATGGCACCCGGGATGGTTTCGACACAGAGATGATTCGAACCGTTCGTGAGCGCGTCGGTGTGCCTCTGATTGCCAGCGGTGGGGCTGGCGCTGCTCACCACTTCCCGGCCGCAGTTGCCGCTGGAGCCGATGCGGTGCTCGCCGCAAGCATCTTCCACTTCGGCGACTGCAGCGTCGACGAGGTCAAGAACGAACTCGCTCGCCACTCGGTCGTCGTGCGTCACGAATGTCGGGCCGAGTAGACCCTCCACGGGCCGCGAAGACCCGTCGTTTGCACCGTCAAACGGCCATGTCGCCGGACCGTCAAACGGCCATGTCGCTGGGCCGTCAAACGGCCATGTCAGCGGACATGACGGCATCAACTGCGGCTGGTGGGCCGAGCAACTCCACCTCGGCATGTTCCTTCCGCCCGAAAGAGAACATCACCAACTCAGGGGCCGTGCCTGAGATCAAGACATTGGGCAGCCCCTTGCTGACCTGATGGTGATCCTGGGAGGGCGCATCCGTTCGCAACATCGAAGCGCCTACTCGAACGTTCCGAAAATACATGCGGGCCTGCTTACGCAACTGGGACCACAAGACGTCTCGATAGGCTTGATCGAGCTCGCGGGGTCTCCAGTCAGGTTGGGCTCGGCGCACGTCTTCCAGGTGCACAAAGTGCTCGAACGTATTGAGCCGCTCATCCATTCCCGGCAAAGAGAACACCGACAGTCGGGGTGGCCCATCGGCGAACGAGGAGACTAGTTCGTCATAGTCACGAGTTGCGTAGCTGTCCTGGACCCGTTCGGTGAGCTTGTTGAGGAAGCCAATGACGATTCCGGCGGCCGCCTCCGGTCGAGACTCACGCAGCACCAAGTGGGCTGCGAGGTCGCGAGTAGTCCAATCCCCACACAAGGTAGGAGCGTCGGGACCGGCCTCGGTGAGGGCCGCCGCGAGGTTGGCGCGTTCTGTTTGTGACCATGTTGTTGCATTCATTACCGGCTAGAGTAACGCGTGACCAAACTCCTTGCCGCGAGTGAGCGACACGGCAGAGAGAACCTGAGGAGGGTGCGGATGTCGACGGAGCAACCACCGCCGGACGGCCCCACCCGACGTGAGGTCTCGGACTTGGTGTGTGAGCAGGACGGTTTAGTGGCTGTGGTGTGCCAAGACGCACGGACTAGCCGGGTCTTGATGGTGGCTTGGGCCAATCGGGAAGCGATCGAACGCACTGTCCGGACTGGAGCCGCCACATACTGGTCGCGTTCTCGGCAGGAGTTGTGGACCAAGGGTGAGACGTCCGGGAATCGCCAGTGGGTGCAGCGGATCGAGGTGGACTGTGACGGGGACGCGGTGATCTACCACGTGCGAGCCGACGGTCCCGCCTGCCATACGGGTCTCGACAGTTGCTTTGACACCGGCTACCTCGATGTCGGGCCAGCTGATGCGGTGGTCGGCCAATGAGTGCCGCCGATGTCAGCGACGATCTTGGTGGGATTTATGCGCCAGCGATGGAGTCGCTGGCCGGGGTGACAGCGCCGACTGTCGAGGAGTTCTTGCGAATCAGCCCGGCCCGGAGGGTCACTCCCATCGTGCGGCGCTTGCTCGCCGACGACGTAACTCCCGTGGGCCTTTACCGCAGTTTGGCCGATTCCCGGCCAGGGACGTTCCTCTTGGAGTCTGCCGAGACTGGCCGCGTGTGGAGCCGGTACTCGTTCATCGGGGTTCGATGCCCGGCCTGGTTGGTCACCGAGGCGGGGGTTTCTCGCTGGGAGGGTAAGGTTCCCGCTGTGGTCGAGACTGCCAGCCGCGGGATCACCAGTCTGGACGCCATCGGACAGGTCGTGAAGAATCTTCACTCCGAACGGATCCCCGGACTGCCGCCTTTGACCAGCGGACTTGTCGGCGCGATCGGGTACGACGCTGTACGCAACTGGGAGCGCTTGCCCGACTACAACCCTGACGTCCTCGGACTACCCGAGTCGATCCAACTGTTAGTCGAAGACCTCGTCGTGTTTGACCACCACGATGGAGCCCTCACTCTGGTCGCGAATGTGTACAGCGGAGCCGACGACAGTGACACTGACCGCCTGCGAGCATACGAGTCTGCGGTGGCGAGGCTGGATGCAATCAGTGCTGCCGTGGCCTCGGGCTACCAGGGCACCCTGACCACCGTCGACTGCGAAGTCGAAGCAGAATGCACAGCGAACACGACTGCAGCCGACTACCGGGCCAAAGTCGAGCACATCAAAGAACGTATCCGGGCCGGGGACGCGTTCCAGGTTGTCGTGTCGCAGCGGTTCTCGGTTCCCACCGCGGCACGCCCCTTGGACATCTACCGGGTGCTGCGGTTCACGAACCCGAGTCCGTACATGTATCTGGTGCGGCTGCCGGGCTTTGACGTGGTGGGCTCGAGTCCCGAGGCCCTCGTCACGGTGCACGACGGCCGGGCCATGCTCCATCCCATCGCTGGCACGCGGCCCCGGGGAGCGAACCCTTCGGTTGATGCCGAGCTCGCCGACGATCTCCTCGCTGACGAGAAGGAACGAGCCGAACACCTGATGTTGGTCGACCTCGGACGCAATGATCTGGGTCGCGTCTGTGAACCTGGATCCGTTGAGGTGGTCGAGTTCATGGCCATCGAACGCTATAGCCACGTCATGCACATCGTGTCAACCGTGGTGGGGGAGCTCGCCGAAGGGCGAACCAGCTACGACGTACTGGCCGCCACGTTTCCTGCTGGCACGTTATCGGGTGCTCCAAAGCCGATGGCGATGGCGATCATCGAGGAACTCGAGACCTCCCGACGCGGCATCTACGCCGGCGCAATCGGATATTTCGACTTCGCAGGGGACATGGACACAGCCATCGCGATCCGTACTGCCGTCATCAAAGACGGTGTCGCCCATGTTCAGGCCGGTGCCGGCATTGTCGCCGACTCCGACCCAGTCAGTGAAGATCAGGAATGCCACAACAAGGCAGCCGCCGTGCTGCGGGCGGTGGCAATTGCTGAGACACTCACGCAGGTTATCGATGACTAGCACTGCCGCGGAAAACGGCGAGAAGGCGCGCACTGGGAGTCGGTCGCTGCTCGTCACCTGCCTATGCCTGGCCATCGGAGCGGCGGGAGCGCTGTGGTCGCTGGGACAACCCTGGGTCACTGGCACCACTTCCGAGCCCGGAATGCCCGTCGTCGCTGTCGAAGTTGCTGGTACCAGCATGTATCCGATGGGAACGGCCGGGGCGTGGTTGGCGGTGGCTGCTCTCATCGGTTTGCTTGCCACTCGTGGCGTCGTGCGGCAAGCCATGGCTGTCGGTGCGGTTCTCGCCGCCATCATGGTCACGACATCGGCTGTGTCGTTCGGGCTCTCCGACGCCGCCGAGCACCTCGGTGCCGCGGCGGCAAGTTCAGCCACATCCGCCCTAGCAGTGACCGGGTGGCCCATCCTGACTGGCATCGCCGGGCTTGTCATATTTGTTGGAGGGGTCACCGCGATGCGGGCTAGCCGACACTGGCCAGGCCTGTCCGCCCGCCAAACCGGAACCCGGTCCCGGGCCACCGATCGGACAGCCTGGCAACAGATCGAAGACGGTGACGATCCGACCCACGATGGGGACGCGGGCGTCGCTCGTGGCTGACATCCGAGTGGTTGTGAATCACGAACCACCATCCGACACGCGCATAGGGGTGCGAGCGCGTGGGTGGGGACGCTACAGTTGACATCGCCGAAGCCGGTGACGAAGGAGCGACGATGCCTCAGGACGAACGCCTCACCAAGCGCGACCTCCACGAAGGGAAGACGCCTGCAGCGTGGGCTCTCACTTTCATCTGTTTGATCGGATTCGCGGTCGGCACCGTGGCGGTGTGCATGGCGCAGCCCCTGTACTTCTGGGTCGGCGTGGGCATTTTCGTCCTGGGTCTGATCGTGGGCAAGGTGATGTCGGTGATGGGCTACGGCCAGTTGCCGCGTGGTCATCACCCCAAGGATTATGCCCGCCAATGGGAGAAAGAGCACGAGCATTCGCTCTAGCGACCTCCCGACCACCCGCGGGGCAACACCGGTCAACTCTTGGCTCGTCCCAAGCATCGTCGCTGCCCTGTGTCTCATGCCCCCCACCGGCATTCTCGCCGTCATATTCGCGGCGCAGGTTCCGGTGACCGTGCGTTCTGGCAACCTGGAACGAGCGAGGGTGCTGGCCCGCCGGGCCCGACTGTGGACGATCATCAGTTTCGGTGCCTGGATCGTTTTTCTGTACTTGATGATTTCCACAGGCCGGATGGGCCGGCTGCTAGAATCTGGAGTCATCTGACGGGGAGCTAATCGCTGGGGAGGCCTGGATGAGCGTTGCCAACGACATGCAGGTCCCGCCCGCGGATGAGGTCGCTCCGGTTCTGTCTGAGATCCGCGATCCGCGTCCACGCTGGCGCAGGATGGCCGGTCCGGTCGTGGGGCTCGGTCTGCTGGCCGGAGCGAGCGTCCTGGTTGCGCGAGTTGACCCGAACGAACCCGGTTTCTATCCGCCGTGCCCCACTCAGGCACTGTTCGGGATCGATTGCCCCGGATGTGGCGGCTTGCGGTGTGCCCACGCCTTGCTGACCGGGGACGTGGCTGGAGCGGCTAGCAACAACCTCTTCGTAGTGATGCTGGTGCCCATCATCGCGGTGTGGCTCGCGCTCACTCTTTGGAGGGCATGGTCGGGCAGGATTCCCGCGCCATCGCCGAGCCGCGACCGCGCAATCGTGATCGTGTGGACTGTACTTGGTGTGATCGGCATCGCCTTCACCGTCATCCGCAACATTCCCGGATTCGACTATCTGGCTAGCGGGGCCGGTTGATCCTTGCCGGTGTGCGGCCCGGCGCTGACGTGTCGCTACTCTGTCCCAATGACAGTTCTTGACGACATCTTGGTGGGCGTGCGAGCCGACCTGGAACAGCGTCAAGCTCAAGTGTCACTCGATGAGCTCAAGGCGGCAGCCGAGCGCATGCCTCCGGCGCTGGCCGCTATCCACCGACTCCGACACGAAGGCATCTCCGTGATTGCCGAGGTCAAACGAGCGAGCCCGAGTAAAGGCCCGCTCGCCCCGATTGCTGACCCCGCTGCCCTGGCGGCGGCCTACGAAGCTGGCGGTGCCGCCTGCATATCGGTGCTGACGGAGCAACGACGCTTTCACGGGAGCCTGGCAGACTTGGCAGCGGTTCGGGCTGCAGTAGAGGTCCCCATCCTGCGCAAAGATTTCATCGTCACGAGTTACCAACTATGGGAAGCACGAGCCCATGGCGCAGACCTGGTCCTGCTGATTGTGGCGGCACTCGACGACCCAGCCCTCGTTTCCTTGGTGGAAAGGGCCCAGTCGTTGGGCATGACCGCGGTTGTCGAGGTTCACGACGCGAACGAGGTCGAGCGAGCAGTCAGTGCCGGTGCGCGAGTAATCGGCGTGAACACCCGCAACTTGAAGGACCTCAGCGTCGACCGTGACCATTTCGAACAAGTAGCCCACCTGGTTCCCTCGGACGTTGTCCTGATTGCCGAGTCCGGGATTCGGGGTCCGCGCGATCTCGTCGCCTACGGTTCGGCCGGAGCCGACGCGGTGCTCGCTGGCGAGGCGCTGGTCACCAGCCCAGATCCGGAAACCGCCGTACACGATCTGGTCACCGCCGGGTCCCACCCATCTGTCAAGAGTCCCCGCCATTAGAGGCAATTATGACCAGTGAACGTCCCTTCCTCGACGCCAGCCATCCGGACCTGTCCGCGCCAGGTCGGTGGGGAATCTACGGCGGCCGTTACGTTCCCGAGGCGCTCATTGCAGCACTCGACGAACTCAACCAGGAGTTCGAGTCGGCCCGGCGCGATCCGGCCTTCACCGCCGAATTCGACGCTCTCCTGCGTGACTATGTGGGCCGCCCGAATCCATTGACGGAGGCGAAGAACCTGGCGGCGCGAAGTGCCGGTGCGAGGATCTTCTTGAAGCGTGAAGACCTCAATCACACAGGCAGCCACAAGATCAACAACGTGTTGGGTCAGGCGCTGCTCACCCAGAGAATGGGCAAGCGGCGGGTGATTGCTGAGACGGGCGCAGGCCAGCACGGTGTGGCCACAGCAACGGCAGCGGCCTTGATGGGACTTGAGTGTGTGGTGTACATGGGCGCTGAAGACACCCGACGCCAGGCGCTCAACGTCGCTCGCATGGAGTTGCTGGGAGCGTCTGTGGTGCCCGTCGAATCAGGCTCCGCGACCCTCAAAGATGCCATCAACGAAGCCATGCGCGACTGGGTCACCAACGTCGAGGACACGCACTACTTGCTGGGCACAGTGGCCGGCCCGGCGCCGTTCCCCGCTATGGTGCGTTACTTCCATGAGGTGATCGGTCGCGAAACTCGTCAACAGATTCTCGCGGCGACCGGTTCCCTACCAGTCGCAGTTGCTGCGTGCGTGGGCGGAGGCAGCAACGCGATCGGCATCTTCTCCGGTTTCCTTGCCGACGCCGAGGTGAGCCTCTACGGATTCGAGGCGGCAGGTGACGGAATCGAGACGGGTCGTCACGCGGCAACGCTGACCGGAGGTTCGGTCGGAGTGCTCCACGGCGCGCGGTCGTACGTGTTGCAGGATCAGTTTGGTCAGACTGTTGAGTCGCACTCCATTTCTGCCGGACTCGACTATCCTTCCGTCGGACCCGAACATGCGTGGCTGAAAGATTCCGGCCGGGTGACGTATCGGGCAATCACCGATGTGGAGGCGATGGAGGCATTCTCGATCCTGTGCCAGACCGAAGGAATCATCCCCGCCATCGAATCGGCCCACGCAGTCGCCGGTGGACTCGAAATCGCTCGCAGCCTTGCGCCGACAGACAGCGTGGTGATCAACTTGAGCGGGCGCGGTGACAAGGATGTGGCCACGGCCGCTCAATACTTCGGGCTGCTTGCCTCGGACCCGGAGGAGAAGGCATGAGCGGTGAGGCCGCTGTCAGCGTTCAAACGGTATTCGACCGCACCGGCGCCGCAGGGCGTGCCGCGTTCATTGCCTACGTTCCGGCCGGGTTTCCCCACCGCGGTGCCGACGCCGAACTCGTCGCACGGTTAGTAGGCGCTGGCGTCGACATCATGGAAGTGGGACTGCCCTACTCGGACCCCCTCATGGACGGGCCGGTCATTGAGAAAGCTGTCGCGGCAGCCTTGGCAGGCGGGACTACCACTGACGACGTGTGGCCGGTGGTGGAGGCAGTTCGGACGGCTGGTGCAGCAGCGGTCGTTATGTCCTACTGGAACCCGGTCGAGGCCTACGGTTTGGAGCGGTTCGCCGAACAGTTGCGCGCCGCTGGTGGCAGCGGACTGATCACCCCAGACCTGCCGGTTGACGAAGCAGACAACTGGTGTGCGGTCAGCGACGAGTTCGCCCTTGATCGGATCTTCCTGGTGGCGCCTTCGTCGACCGACGAGCGTTTGGCTAGAGTAGCGGCCGCCTGTCGGGGATTCGTGTACGCCGCTTCCACGATGGGGGTGACGGGCACTCGAACCACGGTGTCAGGTACCGCAGAAGTCCTTGTCCAGCGGACTCGCCTGCACACATCTCTGCCGGTATGCGTGGGTCTGGGAGTCTCTACTGGTGAGCAGGCCGCCGAAGTGGCCCGGTACGCCGACGGCGTGATCGTAGGTTCGGCGATCGTTCGCGCGGTGTCCGAGGCCGACACTGTCGCTGAAGGAATTCGGGCCGCTGAGCGACTCGCAGTCGGAATCGCTGACAAGATTCAGGCTGCCGGAAGCTAGACTCTCTCCGAGATCACCCTAGTCGTCAATTTCACCGTCAACCACAACGTCAACCACAACGTCAACCACAAGACACTTCAGCCGACACCCGAGGAGTCACACATGGCGGATTCGTCCACCAAGGATCGCAAGCAGAAGGCCGCGGAGATGCGGGCGGCTCAGTTGGCGGCCGAGAAGCGCAAAGAGAGAATGATCCGGATCCTCGGCGGGGCCGTCGTCCTCATCATCGTGGTCGGCATCATCGGTCTGGCCGTGGCCCAAAGCCGCAGCAATAGTTCGTCTCAAACCTTGCCCGACCCCAATCCTTCGGCGGCGCTGCCCACCGGCGTGGACCCTCAAACTTACGGATACGTGGTGGGGTCGGCCACTAGCGGCGTGCCGCAAGTCCAGGTGTGGGAAGACTTCCAATGCCCGGCCTGTCAGAGTTTCGAACAGTCCGGAGCAGCCACCGCCTTGATCGCCGCGGCCGAAGCTGGTGAGATCGGACTTCAGTTCCGGCCAGCCGTGTTCCTCGACGCGCGACTGGGCAACAATTCTTCCCTGCTGGCCACCAACGCGTGGGGTTGCGCGGCTGATGCGGGCAAGGGCGTCGAGTACCACTCGGCAGTCTTCGCCAACCAGCCCACGAGCGAAGGAGTCGGCTACAACGAGTCGCAACTCGTGGAGATCGGCCAAGAGGTCGGCATTTCCGGTGACGCCTTGCCGACCTTCGAACAGTGCGTCTACAACCTGAACTACGCGGGCTGGGTGGCGAACTCACAGCAGGCATTCTCCGAAGGTGAAGTGTCGGGGACGCCGTCGATCTACGTCAACGGCCAAGAACTCCCCAACCAAGGCAACCTGTACTTCGATCCAGAAGCACTGCTGCGGGCAATCACGAACGCTTCCTGACCGTGAGCTTTGTGCCAATGGATCTGTTGGCTGCCATTCCGAGCCCAACAACCGGGGTATGGCAACTCGGGCCGCTGCCGATTCGCGCCTACGCACTGGTGATTTTGGTCGGCATCGTCGTGGCGGTGTGGTTGACCAATCGGCGCTGGGTGGCGCGCGGGGGGCAGTCCGGATTCGTCTTGGACGTGGCGATCTGGGCAGTTCCGTTTGGAATCGTGGGGGCGCGCCTGTACCACGTGGCCACCGACTGGCCTGACTACTTCGGACCCGGCGGCAAGGGCTTCCTGGCCGCGCTAGAAGTCTGGCAAGGAGGGCTGGGAATTTGGGGGGCCGTAGCCGGCGGGGCGCTCGGTGCGTGGATCGCGTGTCGACGGGCGGGTATTCAGCTGCCACCCTTGGCTGATGCTCTCGTGCCTGGCCTCGCCATCGCCCAGGCCGTGGGGCGGTTCGGCAACTACTTCAACCAAGAACTGTTCGGGAGGCCGACGGCGGTGCCGTGGGCACTAGAAATCGATCCAGCCAATCGGCCAGCCGGCTATTTGGAGTACGCGACGTTCCATCCCACTTTCCTGTACGAAGCGCTGTGGGTCCTCGTCGCAGCTGCCGTCGTGGTGTGGGCGGAGAAGCGATTCTCGCTTGGTCATGGCCGAGCATTTGCCAGCTACGTGTTCCTCTACTGTCTGGGCCGACTGGCCTGGGAACTAGTCCGCATCGATCATGCCAGCCTCATCTTCGGAATCCGGGTCAACGTGTTCACGTCAGTATTGATAGGACTTGCGGCCCTTGCCTATGTGGTGATCTCAGCGAGAATGAGACCAGGTCGAGAATCGGCAGCGGAACTGTTGCGCCCGGCATCGCGACCGACTGATCACGAACCGGTAGTAACGGGAAAGGATGCCTCATGACGACCGACGAGCAGACTCCGGCTGAAGCTGTCGCGGCCAGGGCGCCAGCGGGAATACGGGTCACTCGGGCCCTGGCTTGGTGGTTAGTGGTCGGGGGAATCATCGGTTGGATCGCTTCGTTTGACCTCATTGTCGAGAAGATGATGCTGCTGTCCGATCCCACCTACGTACCCACCTGTTCGATCAGTGCCGTGTTCGCTTGCGGATCCGTGATGACCAGTGATCAGGCCAACGCGTTTGGGTTCGCCAACCCCATCCTGGGCAGTGCCGGATTCGCCATGGTGATCGCGAGCGGCTTCGGGATCCTGGCTGGCGGATCGTTCCGCCGCTGGTACTGGTGGGGAATGCAGATCGGAGTGATCTTTGGCGTCGTCTTCGTCCACTGGCTGATGTACGCGTCGATGGCCGAGATTCGAGCCCTCTGCCCCTACTGCATGGTCGTCTGGGTAGTCACCATCGTGACGTTCTGGTACATCACAGCGAACAATCTGCGCGCGGGCGTGTTCGGTGACTCTCCTGGGGTGCGCCGGATCGGTGACCTCGCCTATCGCTTCGCCCCAGCCGGATTGGCGATCTGGTTCGCCGCGATCGTTGCCGCAGCTATCGTGAGCTTCCCGGCACTTCTTGGCTGAGGCCCGTGCCGCTAAGGTGCTAGAGTAACCGGTGGGCCAATGGCGTCCCACTTGAAGCTGTCGCGCACCCGTGAGGTGTTCCGGCACACCACGCTGACCTGCAGGTCTGCGCCAACCTTCGCGGGTGGACCGTAGCGTCGAAGTCAACGCAACTGATTCCAGAGTCGAGGCACGGGACGAACCTGCCGCGGCGAAGAGCAGCCTCGCACAAACTTGGTTTCACTGAGCATGGGAGCACTATGAGCGTGTTTGCCACCCGGCCCGCCAGCGGCCTGTACGACCCGCAGTTCGAACACGACGCCTGTGGCGTGGCGTTCGTGGCGACTCTGACCGGCAACGCCAGTCACGAGATCGTGCAACAGGCGCTGACCGCCCTGCGCAACCTGGACCATCGCGGCGCGTCAGGCGCCGAGGTTGACACTGGTGATGGGGCCGGGATCCTCGTCCAGATTCCCGATGCTTTCTTCCGGGCCGTCAGCGACTTCCCTTTGCCCGAAGCTGGCGCCTACGCTGCCGGTAATGTGTTTCTGCCAGCCGACGTGGCGGCTCGAGAGGCGGCTCGACAGACGATCGAGGATATTGCGACCGAAGAGGGAATCCAGATTCTGGGATGGCGCGATGTCCCCGTCGTGGCTGAGCTTGTCGGGCGGACTGCCGCGGCAGCCATGCCGCACTTTTCCCAGGTGTTCATCGCCGCCACCCGGGATGCGCAGGCCGTCACCGGCCTGGAACTGGAGCGTTTGTCGTTCTGTCTGCGCAAGCGTTCCGAACTCGAAGCAGGAATCTACTTCGCATCCCTGTCGAGCCGGACGATCGTCTACAAGGGAATGCTCACCACCGCACAACTTGAACCCTTCTATCCCGACCTGTCTGATCACCGGTTTGCGTCTGCGCTGGGTCTGGTCCATTCGCGGTTCTCCACGAACACCTTCCCGAGTTGGCCACTGGCCCATCCGTTCCGATTCATCGCCCACAATGGCGAAATCAACACGGTCCGCGGCAACCGCAACTGGATGAAGGCCAGAGAAGCGATGCTGGCCAGTGACGTGATTCCCGGCGACCTGCAGCGCCTGTTCCCGATCTGCTCGCCCACGGCGAGCGACTCAGCGAGCTTCGACGAAGTCTTGGAACTGCTGTACTTGGGGGGACGTAGCCTGCCCCACGCCGTGTTGATGATGATCCCCGAGGCGTGGGAAAACAACGTCAATATGGATCCGAATCGACGGGCGTTCTACGAATACCACTCGACCATGATGGAGCCCTGGGACGGCCCCGCGAGCGTGTCCTTCACCGACGGCTCGGTGATCGGAGCGGTGCTCGACCGTAATGGTCTGCGGCCGGGAAGGTTCTGGATCACCGACGACGGGCTCGTGGTGCTCGGTTCGGAGGCCGGTGTTCTCGATATTCCGGCCAGCAAGGTTGTCCGCAAGGGCCGGCTGCAACCCGGCAAGATGTTCCTAGCTGACTTGGTGAACGGACGCGTCATCGAGGACGACGAGATCAAGGGCGAGCTTGCCCAAGCGGCCCCATACGGCGAATGGCTCGAAGAAGGACTCGTCCATCTCGAAGACCTCCCCGACCGCGAGCACGTCGTGCACACCCACTCCTCAGTCGTGCGGCGTCAGCAGGCGTTCGGGTACACCGAGGAAGAACTGCGGATCTTGGTCTCCCCGATGGCCCTCAACGGCATAGAACCGATCGGCTCCATGGGAACTGATACCCCCATCGCTGCCTTGTCGGAACGTCCACGACTGATTTTCGACTACTTTTCTCAATTGTTCGCACAGGTGACCAATCCGCCGCTCGATGCGATTCGCGAAGAAATCGTTACCTCCCTGGCGACCAACATTGGGCGCGAGCTGAACTTGCTCGACGCGACCGCCGACCATTGTCGGCACATTGTCTTGCCGTTCCCGGTGATCGACAATGACGAACTCGCCAAGATTCTGCACATCGATGCTGACGAAAATCAGGACTATCGGGCCGCCAAGGTTTCCATGCTCTATCGAGTGGCAGACGGCGCCGCCGGACTAGAACGTCGACTCGACGAAGTTTTCGCCGAAGTGGATGCGCTGGTGGCGGCAGGGGTCGACTTCATCGTGCTCTCTGACCGCGACAGTGACGCCGACTTCGCTCCCATTCCGTCACTGCTCGCGACCTCGGCCGTTCATCACCATCTGGTGCGGGAAAAGACGCGGACCCAAGTCAGCGTTCTCGTCGAGACCGGAGACGTGCGCGAAGTTCACCACGTGGCGCTCCTCATCGGCTACGGCGCCGCCGCCATCAATCCGTACCTGGCCATGGAGTCCGTCGAGGACATGGTGCGTAACGGAACACTCGAGGGAGTCAGCCCCGCGCAAGCGGTGCGGAATCTCGTTCGCGCACTAGGAAAAGGCGTGCTCAAGGTGATGAGCAAGATGGGCATTTCCACCGTCGCCTCCTATCGGGGCGCACAGGTGTTCGAGGCGATCGGGCTTAGTCAAGAGTTCGTAGATCGCTACTTCACCGGTACCACGAGCAAACTCGGGGGAGTGGGCCTCGACGTGATCGCCCAAGAGGTGGAGAAGCGCCACCGGATCGCCTATCCCACCAACGGGATCCCACCGGCACACCGGTCACTGCCGGTCGGTGGGGAGTACCAGTGGCGTCGCGAGGGCGAGCCGCACCTGTTCAACCCCGAGACAGTCTTCCGTTTGCAGCATTCCACCCGGACCAAGCGATATGACATCTTCCGCGAGTACTCCCACCTGGTGGACAACCAGTCGCGCGAATTGATGACGTTGAGGGGACTGTTCCGGTTCGCCAACGGCCAACGAACGCCGATTCCGATTGAAGAAGTCGAGCCGGTGTCATCGATCGTGCGTCGATTCTCCACCGGAGCGATGTCGTATGGTTCGATCTCCGCCGAGGCCCACGAGACGCTCGCAATTGCGATGAACCGGCTCGGGGCCAAGTCGAACACTGGCGAAGGCGGAGAAGACCCCGAACGATACATCCCCCTGCCCAACGGTGATTCTCGACGCTCCGCAATCAAGCAAGTTGCTTCCGGCCGGTTCGGGGTGACCAGCCACTACCTGGTGAATTCTGACGACATCCAGATCAAGATGGCGCAGGGAGCCAAGCCCGGTGAGGGCGGTCAGTTGCCCGGTCACAAGGTCTATCCGTGGGTGGCCCGGACGCGCCACTCGACTCCGGGCGTCGGACTCATCTCTCCGCCCCCGCACCACGACATCTACTCAATTGAGGACTTGGCTCAGCTCATTCACGACCTCAAGAACGCCAATCCCCAAGCGCGGATCCACGTCAAACTCGTCAGCGAGGTGGGTGTGGGGACTGTGGCGGCAGGGGTCGCCAAAGCGCACGCTGATGTTGTATTGATTTCTGGTCACGATGGCGGCACCGGCGCGTCCCCGTTGACGAGCCTCAAGCACGCCGGGGGTCCGTGGGAGCTCGGCCTGGCCGAAACCCAACAGACCTTGATGGCTAACGGCCTACGCGACCGCGTCGTCGTCCAGACTGACGGCCAACTCAAGACCGGTCGCGATGTAGTGATTGCCGCACTGCTCGGTGCCGAAGAGTTCGGATTCGCGACAGCACCGCTCGTCGTGTCCGGATGCATCATGATGCGCGTGTGCCACCTTGACACCTGCCCGGTGGGAATCGCGACTCAGAACCCAGTCCTGCGTGAGCGCTACACCGGCAAGCCAGAATTCGTCGTGAACTACTTCGAGTTCGTGGCCGAAGAGGTTCGCGAACTGCTCGCCTCCCTCGGACTGCGGAGTCTGGACGAGGCCATCGGGCAGGTCGAGTTGCTCGACGTGGCTGACGCCGTCAACCACTGGAAGGCCTCTGGACTCGATCTCAGCCCGATTCTGGCAGCCCCTGATGAGAGCTATGGGATCACTCGCCGGTGCACCACGGTTCAAGATCATGGACTCGAGAAGGCGCTAGACAATCAACTCATCGACATGTGTGTTCCCGCCATCGAGTCGGCTCAACCGGTCCGCGGGCAGATCGAAATTCGCAACGTCCATCGCACGGTCGGCACCATGTTGGGCTCGGCAGTCACCCGCGTCCATGGCGAGGCGGGCTTGCCCGAAGGCACCATCGACCTCACTTTCGTAGGTTCGGCCGGGCAATCGTTCGGGGCATTTGTGCCCAGTGGTATCACTCTTCGCCTCGAGGGCGACGCCAACGACTACGTCGGCAAGGGTCTGTCTGGCGGTCGTATCGTGATCCGACCAGACCGGGATGCCGCTTTGGTGGCCGCGGACAACATCATCGCCGGCAACGTGATCGCCTACGGCGCAACGGCCGGTTCCATCATGATCCGCGGGATCGTGGGGGAGCGGTGCTGCGTTCGCAATAGTGGGGCGACGGTGATCGTGGAAGGCGCCGGAGACCACTTATGCGAATACATGACCGGCGGACGGGTGATTGTTCTGGGCCAAACGGGACGCAACATCGCCGCCGGAATGAGTGGTGGAATGGCCTACCTGCTCGACCTCGATCCCGAGATGGTGAATCCGGAGATGGTCGATGTGGAAGGCCTCGAAGTCGAAGATGCTGAGTACCTCCACGATCAGATCACCACTCACGCCCAGGAAACCGGTTCTGAAGTGGCCCAGGCGCTGATCGACGATTGGGACAACGCTCGCTACCGATTCAGCAAGATCATGCCCCGCGACTACCGGCGGGTATTGAAAGCAATCGCCGATGCTCAACGCCTCGGGGTAGACGTTGACACTGCAGTGATGGAGGCAGCTCGTGGCTGATCCGCGTGGTTTTCTCAAATACGACCGTAACCTGCCGCAACGGCGGCCAGTCGACGTGCGCATACAGGACTGGAGGGAAGTCTATGAGCCGTTCCCAGTCGGGGCCGTACGCGAACAAGCATCCCGCTGTATGGACTGCGGAATCCCCTTCTGTCATCAGGGCTGCCCGCTGGGCAACCTGATTCCCGAATGGAATGACCTGGTTCGTCGCGACGACTGGCCCAATGCCATTGAACGCCTGCATGCAACCAACAACTTCCCCGACTTCACTGGTCGACTGTGCCCGGCACCCTGCGAGACAGCATGCGTTCTCGGCATCAACCAGCCGCCCGTGACCATCAAACAGATGGAAGTCGAGATCATCGACCGAGCGTGGGCCGAAGGCTGGGTCACGCCGCAGCCGCCGGACCGCTTGACCGGGCAGACCGTGGCAGTGGTCGGCTCCGGGCCAGCCGGACTAGCCGCGGCCCAGCAGCTCGCGCGGGCAGGCCACACCGTCGCCGTGTACGAGCGTGACGACCGGATCGGCGGGCTGCTGCGCTACGGCATCCCCGAGTTCAAGATGGAAAAAGTCCACCTGAACCGGCGACTACTCCAACTCGAAGCCGAAGGAGTCAAGTTCCGATCCGGTGTGACTGTCGGGACAGATATCACCGGATCGGACCTGCGTCGCCGCTACGACGCGGTGATCCTGGCGATTGGGGCGACGGTCCGGCGCGAGCTGCCAGTTCCCGGGCGGGACCTCACGGGGATCTATCAGGCAATGGAATATTTGCCTCTAGCGAACCGCGTGTGTGAAGGCGATCTCAAAGACTCGCCGATTGACGCGCGCGACAAGCACGTCATCGTCATCGGCGGTGGCGACACCGGGGCGGATTGCCTCGGCACAGCCACGCGACAAGGCGCCGCCAGCGTCACGCAACTAGAGATTCTGCCGCGTCCATCCGACGAGCGACCCAGCGGACAACCGTGGCCAACCTACCCAATGATCTACCGCGTTTCCTCAGCCCACGAAGAGAACGGCGAACGAGTGTTCGCTGTCAGCACCGAACGGTTCGTCGGTAACGAAGACGGTTCACTGCGGGCACTTGAAATCGTCGAAGTTGAGCTGATCGACGGAAAGTTCACGCCCGTGGAAGGAACCCGGCGCGAACTGCCAGCCGATCTGGTGTTCCTCGCGATGGGGTTCACCGGCCCCGACGCGAGCACCTTACACGACCAACTCGGAGTCGAACTAGATGCGCGCGGCAACATCGCGCGTGACGAGCGCTACTGCACTAACGTGGATGGTGTGTTCGTTGCAGGAGACGCCGGTCGCGGCCAGAGCCTGATCGTCTGGGCTATTGCAGAGGGTCGAGCCGCGGCTGCTTCAGTTGATGAATACCTTTCCGGGGAGACAAACTTGCCCAGCCCCATCCCGCCTTCTGCTCGACCCATGTCGGTGTGAATGATGCGTCGAGCCAAGATTGTCTGCACCCTTGGGCCAGCCACCAAAGGTGCGCCTGCGATTGAGAGTCTGGTGCGGGCAGGCATGGACGTCGCCCGGATCAACATGAGCCACGGGACTCATGCCGAGCACGCTGAATCGATCGCAGACGTGAGAGCGGCTACGGATCGAACCGGCCGCGGCGTGGGTGTCCTCGCGGACCTGCAGGGACCCAAGATCCGGCTCGGCACATTCGCTGAAGGGCCTGTACGCCTCACCGCCGGTGAGCACTTCACCATCACGACTCGGCCCGTTGTCGGCGATAAGACGCTCTGCTCGACGACCTACCTTGGTCTACCCGGCGATGTGGCCGCCGGTGACCTCATGCTGATTGACGATGGCCGCATTGCTGTGCGAGTTATTGAGGTCGACGGACCTGACGTGCGCACGGTCGTGGTGGATGGCGGAATGGTGTCCGATCACAAAGGCATCAACCTTCCGGGTGTCGCGGTCAGCGTCCCCGCCCTCGCCGACAAGGACGTCGACGACCTCCGCTGGGCGCTCAAGGCTGGCGTCGACATGGTGGCCCTGTCGTTCGTGCGCAGTGCCGACGACGTCCTCGACGTACACCAGGTGATGGACGAGCTCGGCATTCGGGTCCCGGTGCTGGCCAAGATCGAAAAACCGCAAGCCGTTGAACACCTCGACGCCATCATCGCCGCGTTCGACGGAATCATGGTTGCTCGCGGTGACCTCGGGGTGGAACTGCCGATCGAACAAGTGCCACTCGTGCAGAAGCAGGCCATCAATCGGGCCCGACAGATGGGCAAGCCTGTGATTGTGGCAACGCAGATGTTGGACTCGATGGCCACCGCTAAGCGTCCCACCCGGGCGGAGGCCTCCGATGTGGCCAATGCCGTCTACGACGGCACCGATGCGCTCATGCTATCTGCGGAGACCAGCGTCGGTGTGCATCCGAGTCTCGTCGTTGAAACGATGGCCCGCATCATCACCTACTGTGAAGACCATCTACTCAAGAACGTCCCGCCCATTACCGAAGAACCCAACACGTCGACGGCGAAGGCTATTACTCGGGCGGTCTGTCAGGTCGGCAAAGCCGTTGAAGCGACCCATTTGTGTACCTTCACCGAGACCGGGCGGACAGCCCGCTTCGTGGCCCGGCACCGACCGAGTATCCCCCTGGTGGCGTTCACGCCTAGTCAGCGAGTTCGCTCCCAGTTGGCGCTCGTGTGGGGGGTGGAAACCTTCCTCGTCGACCCGGCCGACTCGACGGATCGAATGGTCGAGATCGTTGACGAGCAACTGCTGACCCACAGTCGCTGCCAACCAGGAGATCGGGTAGTGGTTGTGGCTGGCGTACCGCCGGGGATATCAGGAACCACCAATGGGATGCGGGTCCACGTGATGGGTCGACACGAACGTGACCACACCACGGTTGCCCCACCTTCAGGCTCGGCCTGATCGCGCTCACTTGACTTGATTGCTCCCACTGCGGTGAGGACATCGCGCGATAGGCAAGACTGGAACTGCTAGCGGTCGTCGATGGCTCGCTTCGCATCCGCGTTGAGCACGCCCCAAGCGATCAGTTGTTCGGCCAGCACGCTCGGCGGTTGGTCGTAGATCACGGCCAAAGTTCGCAGATCGTCTTGGCGGATCGACAGGATGCGCCCGTTATAGTCGCCGCGTTGGGCTTGAATCGCTGCCGCATAGCGGGCGAGCGGCCCGGCTTTGTCGGCGGGTACCTGGCCGAGACGTTCCAAGTCGAGAACGAGGCGAGGAGGCGGTTCGGACACACCGGCCGGAACTGCGTCAGGCAGGATCTCAGCAACCGGGACACCGTAGAAGTCGGAGAGTTCGGCAAGTTTCTGGACAGTGATGGCCCGGTCTCCCCGTTCATAGGATCCGACCACGACGGCCTTCCAACGTCCTTCAGATTTCTCCTCGACCCCCTGGAGACTCATGCCCTGCTGCTGACGAATCGACCGCAGTTTCGCTCCGAGTGCTTTGGCATACTCGCTTGCCATGACACACCCTTTCCGGCCGCCCGTCCGGTCCGCTCCGTGCCCGTGGAGTCTACGTCTGCCGACGGGCTTGCCATGATCGCACACGTTGGCGATCTATATCCCTCATGGTGACACAAGGTCACCTGGAACCTTACGGAGAGTAGCAGAACGTTCGCAACTGTCGTCGGGCGAACGGGCGACCGACCGGAACATCGGGGCTCGATGGCTGCAGTGTTAGGGTGAGAGACGCTAGACCTAGAGACGTCCTTTAACTATCCGTCCCGTGAGTCGGAGAAGGGGGTCAGAGTTGAAACCTACGCGTTCTCGCGAGTTGCTCTCTGCTTCAGATATCGATCGCATTCTGACTCGCATCTCCCACGAAATCATTGAAGGTGCTCAGGGTTCTGAGGGCCTCGTTCTGATGGGTATCCAGACCCGCGGCGTCCCTTTGGCCCGCCGCATCGCTGACAAGATTGCTCGATTCGAAGGCCCCGTTCCGATGGGCTCACTCGACATCACAATGTATCGCGACGATCTGCGCCTTCGTCCCGCCCGGCCACTTGAAACAACCGAACTGCCCCCCGGCGGAATCGACGGCAAGATCGTCGTCCTGGTCGATGACGTCTTGTTCTCGGGACGGACTGTGCGGGCGGGGCTAGACGCTCTAGGAGAACTTGGTCGACCGGGTGCGGTCCGACTCGCAGTGCTGGTGGATCGCGGCCATCGGCAGTTGCCGATTCGAGCCGACTACGTCGGCAAGAACCTGCCCACCGCTGTGGCTGAAGAGGTCCGAGTTCACGTGCGAGAAATCGACGGAACCGACCGAGTCGACCTGGTGGATTCGGGATCTGAACGGTCCGAATCGGGGGCGGACGGCTCGTGAAACACCTGCTCAGTGCCCACGATCTGACCCGTACCGAGGCCATCGGGATCCTCGACACCGCCGAAGAACTCGCCCGGATCACGTCTGGACCCGTCAAGAAACTTCCCACCTTGCGAGGCCGAACCGTCGTCAACCTGTTCTTCGAGGATTCGACTCGCACGCGACTGTCGTTTGAGGCGGCGGCGAAGCGGTTGTCGGCCGACGTCATCAACTTTTCTGCTAAAGGCTCGAGTGTGTCGAAGGGCGAGAACCTCAAGGACACCGCATTGACACTCGAAGCCATGGGTGCAGATGCCGTGGTCATTCGACACGGAGCCAGTGGCGCTCCCCACCTCCTGGCCCATTCCGGATGGATCAGGGGAGGGGTCGTCAATGCTGGGGACGGCACCCACGAGCACCCCACTCAGGCGCTCCTCGATGCCTACACCGTGCGTCGACACGTGGCCGGTGACAGTCGGGACCTCTCCGGCAAGCGAATCACCATCGTGGGAGATGTGCTCCACTCGCGGGTGGCCCGTTCGAACGTGGCACTGCTGCACACACTCGGTGCCCAGGTGACCTTGGTCGCCCCGCCGACGCTGCTGCCGGTCGGTATCGAAGCGTGGCCATGTGCGGTCAGCTACGACTTGGATCCCGCCCTGGCCGAGGCAGATGCCGTCATGATGCTGCGTGTTCAGCACGAGAGAATGGGCGAGGCGTTCTTCCCGTCTTCGCGGGAATACTCGCGAGCCTACGGCCTCGACGCGCGGCGATCCGACCTTCTGCCTGAGGGCGCGATCGTGTTGCACCCGGGGCCGATGAACCGTGGGATGGAGATCACTGCCGACGTTGCCGACGGCCCGCGTTCGGTGATCGTCGAGCAGGTCACGAACGGAGTGCATGTGCGGATGGCCGTGCTGTACTTGCTGCTCGGAGGTCACACGGACGCAGACGGCCCGATTGTCGAGCACACCAGTGAGGGAGCCTCATGAACGCAGATCGCCACGGTGACGGAGCGACCCTCCACATTCACGGCGCCCACCTCGTGGACGGCCAAGCGGTCAACCTGGTGATTCGCGACGGTGTCATCGCCGACTTGCGCCCGGTGTCCGAGGCCGCGCCGCCCGTCTCCGACACAGACGACGTCATCGATGCGAGCGGATTGTTGTGCCTGCCTGGGCTCGTTGATCTCCACACGCACTTGCGCGAACCGGGACGAGAAGACGCCGAGACAGTCGCGACCGGCACGGCCGCCGCCGCCCAAGGCGGGTTCACTGCCGTTCACGCTATGGCCAACACCGACCCGGTCGCCGACACGGCCGGAGTCGTCGAGCAAGTGTGGCGACTCGGTGAGCAAGCCGGGTGGTGTGAGGTCCGCCCAGTGGGGGCCGTGACCCGCGGACTGGCCGGGCAACAACTGTCCGAAATCGGAGCCATGGCCGAATCCGCAGCCGGGGTGCGCGTGTTTTCCGACGATGGCAAGTGCGTGTCGGATCCGGTGCTGATGCGTCGGGCCCTCGAGTACGTCAAAGCTTTCGACGGGGTGATCGCCCAGCATGCACAGGAGCCGCGGTTGACCGAGGACGCCCAGATGAACGAGGGCGTGCTCAGCGGGCAACTCGGGCTCAAGGGTTGGCCAGCCGTGGCCGAAGAAGCCATTATCGCTCGCGACGTGCTGCTCGCCCGCCACGTGAACTCGCGACTGCACATCTGCCACGTGTCGACTGCCGGTTCCGTCGAACTCATCCGGATCGCCAAGGCCCAAGGCATCAACGTGACTGCCGAAGTGACCCCCCACCACCTGCTGTTGACCGATGAACTGGCGCGCACCTACGACCCGATCTACAAAGTCAATCCGCCTCTGCGCACCGAAGCAGACGTGATGGCCGTGCGCGAGGGCCTCGCCGACGGAACTATTGACATCGTCGCCACTGACCACGCTCCGCACCCAGTGGAGGATAAGGAGCGCGAGTGGGCGAGCGCCGCGTTCGGAATGACTGGTCTCGAGACAGCGCTCGCCGTGGTGGCACTGACCATGGTGGAGACGGCAATGATGGACTGGTCGACGGTGGCCGAACGAATGTCGGCGGCTCCGGCCCGGATCGGTCGGGTCTCGAACCACGGCCGACCGGTAGCAGTGGGGGAACCGGCCCACTTGTGTTTGGTTGACGTGTCCGGGCATTGGACCGTCGATCCAGCCGATATGGCGACCAAAAGCTCGAATAGTCCGTTCCGGGGGCTGCAGATGCCGGTGCGAGTGCGGCACACAGTGTTCCGGGGAAGAGTCGTTGTCCGCGATTGCGAGCTAGTGAGGGGCTGACATGATGATGGAACAGGCTGCTGTCACCGATTGGCCAGCACGCGTCGGGCTGACCGTCCTGTTCGTGGCGATCATGGCACTAGCGATTGCCCTCATGATGCGTAGTTGGCGGCGACGGATGCGTGCACAGGTTCCCCTGCTGCCGTTACCAGTTGACCCTGGTGCAGCAACCACAGAAGGTGCGGTTGCCCTGCGTTACGCGGGAACATCTTTTCGGTCCAACTGGCTCGACCGGGTGGCAGTCGCTGACCTGAGCCACCGCAGTGCCGCCGAGGTGACCGTCACCCCTCAGGGGCTAAGGATTGACCGTCGAGGGTGCGACACACTTTTCATACCGGCGGCCACGATTGGCGGAGTCGGACTCGGACGAGGTGCAGCCGGTCGGGGCTACGGGCCGCGCGGTGCGATCCTCATCGACTGGGTGTGGCGGGACCAAGAGCTCACCACGTCGCTGCGCGTCGCTGACTCCGACGAACGCCAAGCTCTCTGTGACCGGATCGCCAAATGTTGTCTCTCAACCGGAATCCCCGCCGAGGGTCCGGCTCGCGTTGCGGGCGGGACTAGTTCAGAAGGAGAGGATCGATGACCACCGCACCCGACCCGGCTCTGCTCGTTCTCGAAGACGGGGCGACCTACTGCGGCACATCGTTTGCCGCTGCCGGGCCAGTGTTTGGCGAAGCCGTTTTCGCCACGGCCATGACCGGCTACCAGGAGACGTTGACCGACCCGAGCTACTGCGGTCAGATCATCATCATGACTGCCCCCCACATCGGCAACACCGGGATGAACACCACCGATGAAGAGTCCCGACGGATTTGGGCGCGAGGGTTTGTGGTGCGGGAGCCCTCGCGCACAGTGAGCAACTGGCGGTCCGAGAGGACCCTGACAGACGACCTCGTTCGGGACTCTGTGGCGGGAGTGGCAGGAATCGACACGCGGGCACTGACGCGTCACCTGCGCGACAAAGGCGCCATGCGGGCGGGGATTTTTACCGGAGCCGATGCCCATCGGCGAGTCGGGGACCTGGTGGACCTGGTGCGCGCCTCACCGCCGATGGCGGGGTCGAACCTGAGCCTGGAAGTGTCAACTTCCGAGCCGTATCGAGTTCCGGCCACGAGCGTCCCCGAAGGTCGTGAACGCCCCTATCAGGTGGTGGCAATCGATCTGGGCATCAAATCGATGACGCCGGAGCAGATGGCTGCCCGCGGGATGGACGTCCTGGTCTTGCCGGCGGGCACCACGGTAGATGAACTGCAGGCACTTCATCGAGGCACGACTGCTGGAGGGGGCATCGACGGACTGTTTCTGAGCAACGGTCCCGGGGATCCGGCCACTGCCGACCACGCTGTGGCTCTCGTGCAATGGGCGCTCGACCAAAGCGTCCCAGTCTTTGGCATCTGTTTCGGAAACCAGATCTTAGGTCGCGCCCTCGGGTTCGGCACCTACAAGTTGCCGTTTGGTCATCGCGGAATCAACCAACCGGTTATGGATCGCGAGACCGGCCGCGTTGAGATCACCGCTCAGAATCATGGATTCGCAGTCGACGCGCCCATCGACGAAGTCGTCGACACACCGTTCGGACGTGCGGTCGTGAGCCATGTGGGCATCAATGACAATGTGGTCGAGGGTTTGAGGTGTTTGGACGCTCCGGCGTTTTCTGTCCAGTACCACCCAGAAGCGGCCGCTGGCCCCCACGACTCGAACTATCTTTTCGATCGCTTCGAACAACTCATGACTGACGCCAAGGACGGACAGCATGCCTAAGCGCACAGATGTGAACAGCGTGCTCGTGATCGGGTCGGGACCGATTGTGATCGGGCAGGCCTGCGAGTTCGACTACTCCGGCACCCAGGCTTGTCGAGTTCTCAAAGACGAAGGCATTCGCGTCATCCTCGTCAATTCCAACCCGGCCACGATCATGACCGACCCAGAGTTTGCCGACGCCACTTACATCGAGCCCATCACCCCAGAGTTCATCGAACGAATCATCGCCCAAGAGAAGCCGGATGCGATCTTGCCGACTCTCGGCGGGCAGACGGCCCTGAACGCGGCGATGGCACTGCATGAGTCCGGCGTCCTGGAACGCTACGACGTCGAACTGATTGGCGCCCGACCGGCGGCTATCGAAGCGGGGGAGAACCGCGAGCGCTTTAAAGAGATCGTGGCGACGATCAACGTGCACGGGTATCAGGCGGAGTCGGCGCGCAGCGTGATTTGCCACACCCTCGCCGAATGCTTCGCCGCCGTCGAGGAACTCAACTACCCGGTGGTTGTGAGGCCGTCGTTCACCATGGGTGGTGCCGGGTCCGGAATGGCGTTCACCCCCGAGGACCTCGAGACCATCGCCGGGGCCGGGCTGCTCGCGAGTCCGACCACGGAAGTCCTGCTCGAAGAGTCGATCCTGGGTTGGAAAGAGTACGAACTCGAAATGATGCGAGACCGCAACGACAACGTCGTCGTCGTGTGCTCCATCGAGAATGTCGACCCGGTGGGAGTGCACACGGGCGATTCCATCACCGTCGCGCCCACGTTCACGTTGACCGATCGCGAGTTCCAAAGAATGCGCGACGTCGGCATCGAAGTCATCCGCAAGGTGGGCGTTGATACCGGCGGGTGCAACATTCAGTTCGCCATCAATCCTGAAGATGGCCGGATGGTGGTCATCGAGATGAACCCGCGCGTTTCGCGGTCATCGGCACTAGCCTCCAAAGCCACCGGATTTCCGATCGCCAAAATCGCTGCGAAGCTCGCCATCGGCTACACGCTTGACGAGATTCCCAACGACATCACGCGCAAGACTCCAGCCGCGTTCGAACCAACTCTCGATTACGTGGTGGTGAAGGTACCGCGCTTCGCGTTCGAGAAGTTCCCCAACGCTGACGCCACCCTCACCACCACCATGAAAAGCGTTGGCGAGGCGATGGCCATCGGCCGGAACTTCACCGAAGCCCTCCAAAAAGCGTTGCGGTCGATTGAAAAGTCCGAAGCCGTGTTTTCGTGGCCAGCGAGCCGCGAATCGGTCGACGTAGCGGGTCTGCTCGAATCGATGCGGACTGCCACCGACGGTCGGCTCAGCCTCGTGCAACTGGCACTGTGGGCGGGCGCCACGCTCGAGGACGTCTTCGACTCCACAGCCATCGACCCGTGGTTCCTTGACCAAATAGTCCTCATCAACGAGGTCGCCGACTCGGTTCGGGAGGCGCCGGAACTGACCGCTGAAGTGGTGCGACGAGCGAAGCGCCACGGATTCGCCGACCGGCAGATCGCCGAGTTGCGCACCCACTCGGGAACTCCCATGTCGGAACACGATGTGCGCCGTTTGCGGCACGCGCTCGGGGTGCGACCGGTCTACAAGACCGTCGACACGTGTGCGGCCGAGTTTGAAGCGTTCACCCCGTATCACTATTCGAGCTACGACGAGGAATCGGAAGTGTCGCCCCGGTCCCGACCGGCTGTGATCATCCTCGGCTCGGGGCCCAACCGCATCGGGCAAGGCATCGAGTTTGACTATTCGTGCGTCCACGCTGCCCTCACTCTGAGAGAAGCTGGCTATGAGACCATCATGGTCAACTGCAACCCCGAGACCGTGTCGACCGACTACGACACCTCTGACCGCCTGTACTTCGAGCCGCTCACCGCCGAGGACGTTCTCGAAATCGTCCACGCCGAATCGCAGGCAGGGCCAGTCGTGGGAGTGATCTGCCAGCTCGGTGGACAGACCCCGCTGGGTTTGGCGCACCAACTCACGGCTGCCGGGGTCACAATTGTCGGGACCGACCCGCAGGCCATCGACCTCGCCGAAGACCGCGGAGCTTTCGGGAAGGTTCTCGCCGAGGCAGGACTGCCCGCTCCGGCCCACGGCCTAGCCCGCAGTTTCGACGAGGCGAAGGCCATCGCCGATGCGATTGGCTATCCGGTCTTGGTTCGGCCCTCGTTCGTTCTAGGTGGACGCGGCATGGAAATCGTCTACGACGAGTCGATGCTTGACGGCTATCTGCGGCGAGCCACCGAGGCGAGCCCGGAGCATCCCGTGCTCGTCGATAAGTTCCTCGACGACGCGATCGAGATCGATGTTGATGCCCTCTTCGACGGGACGGACCTCTACCTCGGTGGGGTGATGGAACACATCGAGGAAGCGGGTGTGCACTCGGGTGATTCTGCGTGCACGCTGCCCCCAGTGACCCTCAGCGATGGCGAAATCGAGCGGGTCCGCGCGAGCACCCGGGCGATCGCAGAAGGCGTGGGAGTGCGCGGCCTGCTCAACGTCCAGTACGCGCTGGCCGGGGGAGTGCTCTACGTGCTCGAAGCCAACCCCCGTGCGAGCCGGACGGTGCCGTTCGTATCAAAGGCCACCGGCGTGCCTCTGGCCAAGGCTGCCGCACGGATCGCCGTCGGGGAATCGATTACCCAACTGCGAGACAACGGGATCCTGCCCACCTCCGGCGACGGCGGCCACCTTCCCGGTCACGCGCCCATCTCCGTCAAAGAAGCTGTCCTTCCGTTCCGCCGTTTCGCCGGGGCCGATTCGATCCTGGGCCCCGAAATGCGTTCCACGGGTGAAGTGATGGGTATCGACGCGTCGTTCGGTGCGGCCTTCGCAAAGTCTCAGTTGGCCGCCTACGATTCGGGATTGCCGGTCGGTGGGACAGCGTTTGTGTCGTTCGCAGACCGCGACAAACGGGCCATGGTGCTGCCGGTCAAGCGCCTCGCTGACCTCGGATTTTCTATCGTGGCCACTGCTGGCACCGCCCATGTTCTCCGTCGTCACGGACTGCCCGCCGAAGTGTTGCGCAAGCACTACGAAGGCCCCGGCGCCGACGGCACGGGAACCACGATCGACGCCGTGCTAGCCGGAGACATTGACATCATCGTCAACACGCCCCACGGAGTCGGCGCTCGAGTTGACGGGTACGAGATCCGTTCGGCTGCGGTGGCGCGCGGGATCCCCTGCATCACCACCGTCCAAGGTCTGGCAGCTGCGGTAGAAGGCGTCGAAGCCTTGCAGGCAGCAGGCGACGAGGGCCTCAACGTCACGAGCCTGCAGGCCTACCACAGCAGCTTGCTCGAATGGCGCGCCCAGCGTTCACTCCAAGGTTCAGACGAAGATTCAACTCGGCAGCGGACTGCCGTGGGTGAGACACCATGACCCGGGCGCCCTCGGCCACCGGTCCCGTCCAAGTGCGGGCCGAAGTGGTGGCCTCGCGACGAGTGGGCGACTACCACACCATCGTGCTTGCAGCACCCGGTGTCGCCGAGCGGGTCCAACCCGGGCACTTCGCTGCCCTGGCCGTCGGGGACGACCCGACCGCAATGCTGCTGCGACGGTGTTTCTCGATCTACCGAGTCGATACGGCGGGGTCACTCGGCGGAACCATTGAACTGGTCATCGACGCCCACGGTCCGGGCACTCGCTGGCTCGTTAGTCGTCCGCGCGGCGCCACCGCGGACGTGGTGGCGCCCCTGGGGCGGCCGTTCTCCCTACCAACCGAACCGGTTCCTACCATCTTGGTGGGGGGAGGTTACGGGGCCGCTCCCTTGTTCATGCTCGCCGACAGCTTGCGCGCTCGCGGAAGTCGGGTGGACCTGGTGCTCGGCGCTGCCACCGAGGCTCGATTGTTCGGAGTCGTGGAAGGCCGCCGACAAGCTAACAGCCTGAGTATCACCACTGATGACGGTACGTTAGGAACCCGCGGTCGAGTCACTGATGCGGTGGCTCCCCTCATCTCCGAACACGGCTCACAGGTGATCTACGCGTGCGGGCCGATGCCGATGTTGGCTGCCCTAGGTCAACTCGCCGAAGAGCACGGAATCGTGGCCCAGTGCGCCGTCGAGGAGGCCATGGCCTGTGGGGTGGGAGTGTGCATGACCTGCGTGCTGCCTGTCGTCGGCAGCGACGGTCAAACCCGCATGGTGCGTTCCTGCGCCGACGGGCCGGTGTTTTTCGCCGACATGGTCCGATGGGAAGAGGTCGGTACCGTGCCTACCGATTGTGTGGGCTCGCCCGAGTGGACCGCAGAGCACGGAATCGAACCTGCCGAGCATCGAGGGAGGCAGAGATGACGCCGCCTGCTGACACCCGGCTCGCATCGCGAGCTGTCGACATGACTGCGGACCTGGCCGGGGTGAGCTTTCGGTCTCCGATCATGACAGCGTCCGGATGCGCTGCGGCTGGCCGCGAACTCGACCGCTTCTTCGACATCGCGCAGATCGGGGCGGTTGTCACAAAGAGCATCATGCTCAATCCACGCAGTGGTCGCGCCACCCCGCGAATGTCCGAAACACCCGCCGGGATGCTCAACTCGATCGGTCTGCAAGGCCCGGGAATCGAGCACTTCATCGACAACGACCTGGCCTGGCTGCGCGAACGCGGCGCCACGGTGATCGTGTCGATTGCCGGAGGATCGGTCGCCGAGTTCGGCGAACTCGCAACCCGCCTGCGCCACGAGGACGGCATCAGCGCGCTCGAAGTCAACATCAGTTGCCCGAACGTGGAATCGCGTGGGCAAGTTTTCGCCTGCGATACTCGGTCGGCGGCGTCAGTGATTTCTGCGGTTCGCCGGCAGAGTCACGCCAATCTGCCCATCCTCGCGAAACTTTCACCCGACGTCACCGACATCACCGCCATCGCCGGAGCCTGCCTGGACGCCGGAGCCGACGGCCTATCGATGATCAACACTACTCTGGGGGTCGTGATCGACACCGACACCCTCCGGCCGCGTCTGTCGGCAGTGACCGGGGGACTGTCGGGCCCGGCCATCCGTCCGATGGCCGTGCGGTGCGTGTGGCAGGTTCGGCAGGCCTTCCCCGACGCTCCCATCCTGGGAATGGGTGGAATCATGCGCGGCCACGATGCACTCGAGTTTATCGCCGCTGGCGCCAACGCGGTGAGCGTTGGAACGGCCATCTTCCACGACCCATCAGCGCCAGCCCGCATCCACGCTGAACTGTCCGAACTGCTCCTCGCGCGGGGATTCTCCCGACTGCGTGACGCTGTGGGGGTGGCCCATACCGGAGGCATCAGCGGCAATCGTCCCGGCCAGAACGGAGACACCTGACCATGACGCCACCAATTGCAACCCAACCCGCACCCATCGCGGTGGCCTTGGATGTCGAGTCACTCGACGCGGCGTGCGAACTCGCCGCCGCAGTCAGCCCGCACGTCAGTCACCTCAAGATCGGCCTTGAGACCTACTTACGCGACGGTGCGGCCGGTGTAGAGCGCATCATGGGTGCTGCTGCCTCCTCAACTCGACTCTTCTTAGATCTGAAACTGCACGACATCCCCAACACTGTCCGCGGCGCCACCGAATCGGTTCGTCGCCTCGAACCCGACATACTGACAGTCCACGCTGGCGGCGGGAAGGACATGGTTGCTGCCGCCGTTGAGGCCTTCGGCTCAGGGCGAATCGCAGCTGTCACGGTGTTGACGAGCCTGTCGCCGACCGACGTCGCGGCCCTGGGTTGGCCGGGGACACCGGCCGAACTCGCTGTCCGCTGGGCCGAACTTGCTGTCGACGGTGGGGCTCGGGCGCTGGTGTGTTCCCCCCACGAGGTGGCCTCGCTTCGACAAGCGGTGGGGCCAGAACCGTGGCTGATCACTCCGGGAGTGAGGCTGCCCGGGGCCAACCATCACGACCAGCAGCGGGTGGCGACTCCCGCGGAAGCCATCGCCAACGGCGCGTCGTTGCTCGTGATCGGGCGACCGATCACGGCCGCTGACGATCCGGCCGCTGCTGCCGCCGCCATCGCCGAGCACGTTTGTGGTGCCTGAGTGGCAGAACTACCACCTCTGTCCTCCGCGGATCGCTCGCGTGGTTCGCAGGAGGCGGCGCGCGTCCGGCAGCTGCGTGCTCAGATTTGCGACGACCTGGCTTCCGGGCAAGTGACTGTGGTGGACCTGCTGATGCGAGCCCGCGTCGATCCGGTCGTGGGACGGATCCGCACCGAAGCCGTCCTGAAGTCTTTGCGCGGGGTGGGCCCGGTAAAGGCGGCCACGATCATGCGGCGGGCGCGAATCAGCACCTCACGCACCCTCGCCGGGCTTGGCCCCCGGCAGCGCGAACGACTCATCGAGGAGGTCTCATGACCGCACCCGGCCAACTGTTCGCGGTGGCAGGCCCGAGTGGTGTCGGGAAGTCGACGGTCGTGAAGTCGGCCACCGCGTCCCGTGACGACCTCTGGCTGTCGATTTCGGCAACCACGCGTGCCCCGCGGGCCGGTGAACGCGACGGGGTCGACTATCAATTCCTCTCGCGACCGGGCTTCGAACAGTTGCGTGACAACGACGGTTTCCTGGAATGGGCGGAGTTCGCCGGCAACCTCTACGGCACCCCCCGGGCGGCAGTTCTGGAGCACACACAGGCCGGTCGGCACGTCGTTCTCGAAATCGACGTCCACGGGGTCAGACAGGTACGCCACGCGTGGCCAGGAGCGGTCACAGTGTTCATCAGCCCTCCGAGTCGCGAAGACCTAGTGGCTCGCCTGATCGGCCGCGGCACCGAACCGGAGGACGTCATAGCCCGCCGACTGACCATCGCCGACCAAGAACTGGCCGCTCAGCCGGAGTTCGACCACGTGATTGTCAACCGGCAGGTCACCCAGGCCGTAGCCGACTTGCTAGGATTGATCGATGGTCGCGCCGCTGAGCGCGTCACCTGACTGACGAAAGGCTCACTGTGGCTACTGCTCCCAACCCTCAAGGCATTACTGATCCGCCGCTCGACGTGCTGCTGGAGAAGACCGAAAGCAAGTACTCCCTGGTGATCTATTCGGCTAAGCGGGCTCGCCAGATTAACTCGTACTTCTCGCAACTCAACGAGGGACTGCTCGAGCACGTGGGTCCGCTCATCGACACGCACCTGCAGGAGAAGCCACTGTCCATCGCTCTGCGCGAGATCGACGAAGGCAAGCTGCAGATGCGTGCGGCCGATCCCGACGCACCCACCGACCTGACCGTGGCTGCCGAGATCGGCGACGATCCTGCCCCGGTGTCGTAGTTCTCGTTCTCTCACACTCATGAGCCACCAGCCGGACGCCCTGGGTCACGTCATCTTGGGGGTCTGTGGCGGGATCGCCGCCTATAAGGCCTGCGAGGTCCTACGTGGACTGACCGAAGCTGGCGAGCCGGTGGTCGTCATCCCCACCGAGTCGGCTCTCAACTTCGTGGGTTCTGCCACCTGGGAAGCCCTGTCCGGCCACCCGGTGAGCACATCCGTTTTTGACCACGTCGATTCCGTGGCCCACGTGGCGCTCGGCAAACAGGCGCGGCTGCTCCTCATCGCGCCCGCGACGGCCAACTTCCTCGCCAAGCTCGCCGCTGGAATCGCCGACGACCTCCTCACCGCAACCGCACTCACGGCCCGTTGTCCGATCGTGGTGTTCCCTGCCATGCACACAGAGATGTGGGAGCACCCGGCCACGGTCGACAACGTGAGCCGACTGCGCGCCCGCGGGGTCCACGTTCTGGATCCGGACGTGGGCCGGTTGACGGGCTCAGACTCGGGAGCCGGTCGCCTACCGCATCCCCAATCGATTCTGAGTGCGGCCTGGGCGGCACTGCATGCCCCGCGGGCGACGCCAGAGAATGACCTGGCTGGAATGCAGGTGGTGGTCACTGGCGGAGGAACCCAGGAGCCTCTCGACCCGGTGAGGTTCGTGGGGAACCGATCGAGTGGACGGCAGGCCTGGGCGCTGGCCGCCACGGCCGTTTCCCGCGGCGCCACTGTGCACCTGATCGCGGCCAATGTGGACTTGCCCCCTCCGGCCGGAGCGACAGTCGAGAATGTATCCACGGCCGAGCAGATGGCGGCCGCGGTGGCTCGAGTCCTGCCGCAGGCCGACGTGTTGGTTATGGCGGCCGCGGTCGCCGACTACTCGACCGACCCCGCTGCTAGCAAGATCAAAAAATCGGAAACCGGTTCGCAGACCCTGCGACTTGAACTGCAACAGACGACGGACATTCTGGCCGCCTCGGCCACTAGTGCTTCCCCGACCCAAATCGTCGTCGGGTTCGCGGCCGAGACCGCAGCGGACCGCGACGAACTCATCGGCCTGGCTTCCCACAAGTTGGCCGCCAAGGGTGCCGACCTATTGGTAGCCAACAACGTGTCGGGCGGTCAGGCATTCGGCGCCGATTCCAACGACACAGTCATCCTTGGGCGTGACCGGGCGAGCGAGTCCGTTAGGGTGCTACAGGAAGCTGCCGGTTCGAAGTTTCACGTGTCTCACGCAGTATGGGACAACGTGCTGGGCTTGGGTTCCGGACCGATCGACTAGCAGAGGAGCCACACCCATGGCGGGACGCCTATTCACGTCCGAGTCGGTGACAGAAGGTCACCCCGATAAGATGGCCGACCAGGTCAGCGACGCAATCCTCGACGCCATGCTGGCCGACGATCCGACCAGCCGAGTCGCGGTCGAGACACTGTTCACGACGGGGCTCGTCGTGGTTGCCGGTGAAGTGACCACCAAGACCTGGGTCGACATTCCCGCCATCGTGCGTGACACGGTCCTGCGCATCGGATACGACTCGTCGTCGAAGGGATTCGACGGGGCCTCGTGCGGAGTGTCAATCGCGATTGGCAAACAGTCACCGGATATTGCCCAGGGTGTCGATGACGCATTTGAGGAGCGGGCAGAGGGGTCCCACGACCCACTGGATCGCCAGGGTGCCGGCGACCAGGGACTGATGTTCGGCTACGCCTGCACTGATACCCCGGAGCTCATGCCGCTGCCGATCGCACTGGCTCATCGTTTGTCACGGCGCCTCGCCGCGGTCCGTCACTCCGGCCAAGTTCCCTACCTGCGGCCCGACGGCAAGACCCAAGTCACCATCGAGTACGACGGGGCCCAAGCTGTGCGCCTCGACACAGTTGTCGTGTCCAGTCAGCATGCTTCCGACATCGACCTGGACACCCTCCTGGCCCCCGACATTCGCGAACTCGTCGTCGAACCCGAAATCGCCGAACTTGGCCTCGACACGGCCGGATACCGACTCCTCGTCAACCCGACGGGAATATTCGAGATTGGCGGCCCGATGGGGGACGCGGGTCTCACCGGCCGCAAGATCATTGTTGACACTTATGGCGGTATGGCGCGCCACGGTGGCGGGGCCTTCTCCGGTAAGGACCCGTCCAAGGTTGACCGGTCCGCGACTTACGCGATGCGGTGGGTGGCCAAGAACGTTGTGGCCGCGGGACTAGCCACCCGATGTGAGGTCCAGGTTGCCTATGCAATCGGCAAGGCCCGACCGGTCGGACTGTTCGTCGAAACCTTCGGCACGGGCATCGTTCCTGATACTCGAATCCAGGATGCCGTGCTGGAAGTGTTCGACTTGCGACCTGCGGCCATCATCCAGGAGCTCGACCTGCGCCGTCCCATCTTCGCTCAGACGGCCGCCTACGGGCACTTCGGCCGCCCAGACGCCGACTTCACCTGGGAGCGGACGGATCGGGCGGAAGCACTGAAATCGGCACTTGGGGTCTGAACCTCTTGGGGAACGGTCAACGAGTCGTCCCTCTTCGACACCG
>CBFGTA010000003.1:0-47234 GCA_965651595.1 uncultured bacterium
TCTTCGAATTGCTTGACGAACTCGGACAGCTCCAAGAGGGTCATTTCTTTGAAGGCGTCGAGCAGTTCTTCGGTAGATAGCTTCGCCATCGTTACCGTTCCTTTCTATGTCGCGACCAGGTGATCACGTCGTTCGGTGGGTGGATTACTCAGTTTCCTCAGCGGGTGCTACTTCATCATCAGCGTCTGTCGCCGCAACAGCGGTGTCTTCAGCTGCGGCCGGGGCGTCAGGCGCGTCCGTTGGTTCGGGCGCGGCAACTGCCTCGACCGGGCCATCTTGCTCGACCTTGGCTTGCAGAGCACCGACGGCCCGAGCCGCTTGGCTCAACGGGGCAGCCAGCAGGCTCACGGCCTGCTGCGCCGATGCCTGCATTGCCCCTGCCAGCTTGGCCAGGAGCACCTCGCGGGACTCAAGGTCGGCGAGTTTGAGGACGTCACCAGCGGGGATGACGCGACCCTCCATATAACCCGCTTTGATCACCAGCGCTGGGTGATCTTTGGCGAATGCCTTGAGGCCTTTCGCCGCAGCCACGATGTCCCCGTCCACAAACGCCAGAGCGCTCGGGCCGGTGAGGTACTCGTCAAGTCCTTCGATCCCCGCTTGCTCGGCAGCGCGCTTGGTCAGCGTGTTCTTGACGATGGTGTACTGCGTTTCCGCTCCGAGGGCTCGCCGCAGCTCTTTGAGCTGTCCGACAGTGAGTCCACGGTATTCGGTCAGTACGGTTGCTGAGGAAGAATCGAGTCGCTGCGAGATATCGGCAACTACGGTTGCTTTGTCCTGCCGCGCCATAACTCTCCTTTCGATCGGCCGACGGCCGCCGGAAGGTTTCCAGGCGCACGATGCAGGTCTCGCTGAGCTAGGGCAGTTGACACTGCCCCACCTGAACGTTCACTCCCTGCGCGGGCGTCTCCAGGAGACTTTGACCTCGCGGATGCGAGGACCGGCGGTCTTCGGTGTTCCCTCCAGGCTATCTCGCCCGGAGTACTACCCGCACTCGGGGTGCGGGAAGCTAGTTTCGTGCGGGTGCAGCTAGGTGTCTACTCAGCTGCGCAACATACGGTCTAGGCAGTTGTGACTGATCGAGTGATCGTCGGATCGACCTGGATTCCAGGACCCATCGTGGTGGATATGACGATCTTGCGCAAGTACGTGCCTTTGGCGCTCGATGGTTTGAGCCGCAGGATTTCGTCCAAGGCTGCCGCATAGTTCTCTACCAACTGATCAGTCGTGAACGAACCCTTGCCGATAATGAAGTGCAAGTTCGAATGCTTATCGACCCGGAACTCGATCTTACCGCCCTTGATGTCCGTCACGGCCTTCGCGACGTCCGGGGTCACCGTGCCGGTCCGCGGGTTGGGCATCAAGCCGCGAGGACCGAGCACCTTGCCGAGTTGTCCAACCTTGGCCATCAGTTCGGGGGCCGCGACGACCGCGTCGAAGTCGATCCATCCGCCCTTGACCTTGTCGATGAGGTCGTCGGCACCGACGTAGTCTGCTCCAGCAGCGGTCGCTGCCTCCGCCTTGTCGCCGCCAGCGAAGACCAGCACGCGCGCAGTCTTTCCGGTTCCGTGTGGGAGGTTGACCGTCCCGCGTACCATCTGGTCGGCCTTGCGCGGGTCCACACCGAGGCGCATGGCGACCTCAACTGTTGCATCGAACTTGGTGGGACTCGTCGTTCGGGCCAGTTCACATGCTTGGCGGGGCGAGTAGTGCTCGTCGCGGTCGAATCGCGATTCACTCGCGCGGTAACCCTTGCTTCGTTTCATTGTGGTTCCCTTTCTCATTCGCTGCATGGATAGATGCGAGCGGAAATGTCGTGGTGCGAGCCGGGACGGCTCTCCCACTGCGACCACCCTCCGGCGGAGATTGGTCCCGGCGCCAGCCGGTGGTGCTTCACTGCTGGCTGGGCCTGCTTATGTGACGGTAATGCCCATCGAACGGGCAGTACCGGCGATGATCTTCATCGCCGCGTCTACGTCGTTCGCGTTCAGGTCCGGCAACTTGGTTTCGGCTATTTCTTTGACCTGGTCGCTGGTGATGCTGCCGACTGTCTGGAGCGGATTGCCGGAGCCCTTCTGCAACCCGGCAGCCTTCAGGATCAGCTTGGCCGCTGGCGGCGTCTTGGTGATAAAACTGAACGAGCGGTCTTCGTACACGGTGATCTCAACGGGGATGACCTGCCCCCGCTGGCTCTCGGTGGCCGCGTTGTACGCCTTGCAGAACTCCATGATGTTGACGCCGTGCTGACCGAGTGCTGGGCCCACGGGTGGAGCGGGGTTGGCAGCTCCCGCATCAATCTGGAGCTTGATGAGGCCGATGACCTTCTTCTTCGGTGCCATTGTGGTGCGTCCTATTCCCTTGCGTATTCCTGTGGCTGATGTCGTCAGCCGAATCGGTCCGGCCAACGTCGGTTTGTGGAATGTGTCAGCTGAGCGAGTGTACCTGGCGTCCGCCCGAGCTCACTGTCGTGGACCCTGTCGTGACGCCTGAGGCTGGCAGGTGTCCGCCGTCATCAGTTCTTCTCGATCTGATTGAAACTGAGCTCGACGGGGGTCTCTCGACCGAAAATCTCCACCAGTCCGGTGATCTTACCTGAGTCGGGGTTCACTTCGGAGATTGTCGCATGCAACGTGGCGAATGGCCCATCGATCACCGTGACTGAATCGCCCACCGCCACGTCGATTTCAGTCCGAACCTTCGGCGTCAATCCATCGTCGACGGTCTCGACGGCGTCGGTCTCCAAAGCGGTCGGCTCGGGAGCGAGAATTCCCACCACTTCATCGATGGTCAGTGGGGCTGGGTCGTGTGCGTTGCCGACGAAGCCGGTCACGCCTGGCGTTTGACGCACGACGCTCCACACTTCTGGCGTCAGATCCATTCGGACCAGCACGTAGCCAGGGAACTTGTTGCGCTTGACGCGCTTCTTCTGCCCTTGACGAATCTCGGTCACTTCCTCGATCGGCACTTCGATCTGGAAGATGTAGTCCTCGACACCCAAGGAAGCGATCCGGCTCTCCAGATTCACGCGCACGCGGTTCTCGTAGCCAGAATAGGAATGAATGACGTACCAGTCACCAGCCAACGAGGATATGCTCTCGCGGAAATCGGCAATCGGATCGGCCTCCGCGGCATCGACAACCTCGTCAGAGGTTCCAGCCGCCGCGTCGGTAGTTGGTTCGGAAACGGTATCGGCATCACCGGCTGATCCGGTCAGGCTAGCGTCGAGAGTGGGGGCTACCGTGGTCGCGTCCTGGGGCACACCGCCCTCGGCCACTTCCTCGGGCAATTCTTCGGTGGTGTTGTCAGACACGTCGATCCTCGCTGGGTCGTAGTGGTGCGCTGATGGTCAATAACGGCAAAGCACGACGAAGCAGTGTCACTATCCGAACACCGCCAAGACACCGCGAGCGAACAGGAAGTCCAAGCCGCCGATGTAGGCACCCATCACAATCACGAACACGAGGACGACCCAGGTGTAAGTGATGAGTTCCTTGCGGGTCGGCCAGATAACCTTGCGCAGTTCGGCCACCATCTGCCGGAAAAACAGGGCCATGCGGGAAAAGAACCCGCGCTTCTTGCCCTGCTCATCCGCCGTCTTCTTCGCATTCTTGCCCTGGGGGGTTTCCGAAGAATCCCGGGTCGGGCCAGCGCCATCGTCGGCGGTATCTGGCGACTCGGAATCGCTCACTTCGTCCTCCCAGTGCAACTCGTTCTCATCATCGACGCTACCCAAAGTGCAGCGCTTCGTGCAGGGCTGGAGGGACTCGAACCCCCAACCGCCGGTTTTGGAGACCGGAACTCTACCAATTGAGCTACAGCCCTACGGGACTTTTCCCAGCGCTCATGGCTAGCTCAACCACTGGTGATCGGGCAGGCTTGCGCACAGGGAGAAACACCGTAAGGCCCGATTCTACGCGACGGTTGCCCTCGGCGCCCGAGGGGGCAGGACTTTCCCGCCCGAGGATGGGGCATGCAGCAATCTCACCTCCGGCAAACGACTCGATTGGGGGCACAAGCAGCGGTAAGACGTTGAGTGCGCGAAGATAGTTGCTATGTCTTCCGCGCGCGTATCTACCCGCATCTCGTCCATTTCCGAATCCGCCACCCTCGCAGTCGACGCCAAGGCCAAGGCACTCAAGGCCGCGGGCCGACCGGTGATCGGCTTTGGGGCGGGCGAGCCAGACTTCCCTACCCCGGGCTACATCGTGGAAGCCGCAATCGCGGCCTGCCGCGACGAAGCAATGCACCGCTATACGCCCGCTGGCGGACTACCCGCCTTGAGAGAGGCAATCGCGGCGAAGACGTTGAGGGACTCACACGTGGAAGTGAGCGCCGACCAGGTACTGGTGAGCAACGGCGGCAAACAGGCGCTGTACAACACGTTCGCGGCCTTGCTCGATCCCGGTGATGAAGCACTATTGCCCGCTCCGTACTGGACCACCTATCCCGAATCGATCCGGTTAGCTGGTGGCGTGCCGGTGGTGGTGTCGACCGATGAATCGAGCGGCTATTGCGCGAGCGTGGAGCAACTCGAAGCGGCCCGCACCCCGAAAACGAAGCTTCTTGTCTTCGTCTCCCCCTCTAACCCCACTGGTGCGGTATATACGCCTGAACAGGCCGCCGAGATTGGCCGCTGGGCTGCCGAGAACGGCATCTGGGTAGTGACTGACGAAATCTACGAGCACCTCATCTACGGCGACGCGACGTTCTCGTCGATCTTGGCGTTGGTCCCCGAACTCGCCGACACTTGCGTCATCGTCAACGGGGTCGCCAAGACTTACGCGATGACCGGCTGGAGGGTGGGTTGGTCCATCGGTCCGCGTGATGTCATCAAGGCCGCGACCAACCTTCAGTCCCACGCGACGAGCAACGTGTCCAACGTCGCCCAGAAGGCCGCTCTCGCCGCAGTCTCTGGGGACTTGGCGGCCGTCGATGTCATGCGGGCCGCTTTCGATGTGCGGCGGCGGCGGATTGTCGAGTTGCTCAACGCGATTCCGGGCGTGACCTGCCCCGAACCGCTCGGAGCGTTCTACGCCTACCCGTCGGTACGCGACTTGCTCGGGTCCACGATTCGAGGACAGGTCATCGAATCCTCGGCCGATCTGGCCGGCGCAATTCTGGATCATGCCGAAGTCGCCGTGGTACCCGGTGAGGCTTTCGGCACCAACGGCTACCTGCGACTGTCTTACGCCCTCGGTGACTCCGACATCGAGGAAGGGCTTTCGCGTATGACTGATCTCCTGACAGAGGCCCAGAGGTAGCTGACTTCCGAAGCTAAACCGCGAGCAGCGGCCGACACTCACAGACTCGACCGTTGAAAGCCTCCACTAGCTGTGGGCCGACAGGCATTGACTGCGGGCGGCGCAGGACTGAGCGGGCCCTAGCGGGCAGCGAAACTCTCGAGCCAGTCGAGAAGTAGTCGAACTCCGAATCCGGTTGCACCAAACGGCTGCCCGGGTCGGGGCTTTTCTGCCCGAGCCGGCCCGGCAATGTCGAGGTGCGCCCACGCCCGTCCTGGAGCGAATCTCTGTAAGAACAGAGCAGCCGTGATGGAACCCGCGCCTGCTCCGTGCCGACCGACGTGGGCCAAGTCAGCGACATCGGAGTCCAGCCGGTCACGGTAATCATCGATCAGCGGCATCGGCCACAAGAGATCGCCGGACCGCTCCCCCGACCTAACGAGTTGCCGACGCAGGCCCTCATCAGGGGAGTAAACGACGCCCATGTGGCGACTGAGCGCCAGTGACGCCGCACCGGTCAAGGTCGCCACATCGATTGTCACGGTGGGCCTGATGTGCTCGCCGATGTAGGCGAGTGCATCAGCGAGCACCATGCGGCCTTCGGCGTCGGTGTTGAAGACCTCGCTGGTGATTCCGCCGTAGTGAGTGATGACGTCACCGGGCCGGTAGGCCCGCGCTCCGGGCATGTTTTGAGCGCACGCAATGACTCCGGTGACGTTGACCGGCAGGCCCAAGTCCTGCAGGGATGACATGACTGCGAGCACCGTCGCTGCCCCAGACATATCCGTCTTCATCAGGGGCATCCCGTCGGCTGGCTTGAGACTTAGGCCGCCGGAATCGAAAGTGATCCCCTTGCCGACGATAGCCACCTGGCGACGTGACTGAGGTGCTCCCCGATACGAAAGCGTGACGAAGCGGGACTCGCGCGCCGACCCGCTACCCACTGCCAGGATCCCACCGAAACCGTCTGCCCGCAGATCGGACTCGTCCCACACCCGCACGTTGAGTGCGCCCGCAGCGCCGATCAGTTCGGCAACTTCAGCAAGCCGTTCAGGTGACTTCTCATTGCCCGGCAGGTTCGCTAAATCCCGCGCCAGGTTAACTGCTTCTGCCCGCACGAGGGCTTGCTCCACAACCGCCCGCGTCGGAGCGACCGGTGAAGCTGTGCACCACACGGCCACTGGATCGGGCACCTCGGAGCTCGTGCGCGAGAAGCGATAGCGACTACGGGCCAGATCGGCGATGAAAGCGGACTGGCCCGTTGCCGACGTCGACGCCAGAATGTCGGTCACGTGGATGCGCCCGGGGCGCAGCAGGGGCGCCACCGTGCGGGCAGCGCAGGCCATTTCATCGTCGGTGCCATCGCCGACCCCGGCCAGAATCACACGCCCCACAATGGGATCGTCAGTGTCAATCGCGAGCACTTCCCCGGCCCCGGCGGTAAATCCTGCCCGGACCGACCGCGCCGAAAGGCGGATGCGAAGTTCCTCTAACAGTTGCAGCGACGATTCGCTGACCACTGGATGTGGATCTTCCGGAACTGCGGCCACGATGGCAGTGATCCCCGCGTCATCGGATTGGCCAATCTGTGTCGTTGGGCGCCAAACATCCTGGGTGTCAACGGAAACGACGCGTACATCCAGCTCAGAGCGCCACTGTTGGCCAGAGCCATCCGGCTCGGTCGGGTCGCGATCGACAGACACCACACCAGGACCGGTGGACGGATCGAGAAAACTGCGAATTTGCTGAGGAACGGGGGGTTCAGGATGGGCCACGACTCGAACTAACCCACGATTGCGCTGAGCTGATCTCCGAGATCTTGGGCTTCATCAGGAGTCAGTTCGACCACGAGGCGGCCCCCACCTTCGAGGGGTACTCTCATGACGATGCCACGACCCTCTTTGGTGACTTCCATCGGCCCATCGCCCGTGCGCGGCTTCATTGCCGCCATAGTGATCTCCCTCCTCTGCAGGTGCGCAAGCACCTGAGAACTGCGTGATCTGCCGAGCGCCGCCATCGATGACATAGCGCCACAGCCCCTGATTCTATCTAATGGACCAGACAGCGGGGTTCTGGACGGGACTTTCTGTCAGGAATTGTGTAGATCTCGCCGAACTAACGCCCCGGAATCGGCCTCGGGGCCGCCCGAACCACTCCCCTCTCGGGAGGCAACATAGGCATCTACCTCCGCCGTGGAGTAGCCCCGGAAGGCAAGCGAGAACCCCTGAGTGGCTGACGCCACCTCTGGTTCAGCCAAAGCTCCATCTGCCGATTCGGCCCCGCGCGGACCGGCGTCGTCGAGCGAGATCTTTCCGACGATCACCGTGGCAGCGCCCACAACGACGACTACCGCAACAGCCACCAGCAGAACCGACAATGCATTCATGCGGTCATTCTCGCACCGATTACTGGCGAGGCCCAACCGAACCCGGCCTTGATGAGCCAACCAACGGATGGATCAAGACTGCGCCTGTCTCGGCGCGATGCGACAGTCGCATCACACACTCAGGACGCGAGCGTGGCAGGCTGGTTGCGTGGACCTCCGACTCGGCGAGCGCACCTTCGGCCCTCACGACATGCTGATCATGGCCATTGTCAATCGCACCCCCGACTCCTTCTACGACCGCGGTGCGAGCTACTCGGATAGCGCGGCCCAGGACCGAGTAGCTGAAGTTGTCGAACAGGGAGCGCACATCGTCGACATTGGTGGCGTGAAGGCGGGACCCGGAGATGCCGTCAGCACAGAGGAAGAACTCCGCCGCACGGTGTCATTCGTCGAGTGGGTGCGCTCGCACTATCCCGACGTCATCGTCAGCGTCGACACCTGGCGGGCAGCGGTGGGCCGGGCGGTGTGTGACGCTGGCGCCCACCTACTCAACGATGCGTGGGGCGGGTGGGACCCCGGATTGGCCGAGGTGGCCGCCACCTATCAGGTTGGGCTCGTGTGTACTCATGCTGGCGGTCTCCCACCTCGGACGCGACCCCACCGGGTCGACTACACCGACCCCACCGGGGAGGTCGTTGCGACCGTGACCAAACTCGCCGATCGGGCCGTAAGGCTGGGAGTGCCACGCGAGTCTGTTGTAATTGACCCCGGTCACGACTTCGGCAAGAACACCTACCATTCTCTGCGCATCACTGCCGAGTTGGAGCGGCTCGCCGAGACTGGTTGGCCAGTCTTGGTAAGCCTGTCCAACAAGGATTTCGTCGGCGAGACTCTCAATCGGCCGGTAGGAGAGCGCCTCATCGGAACCTTGGCGGCAACTTCCTTGTCGGCCTGGCTCGGGGCCCGCGTCTTCCGTGTCCACAACGTCGTCGAAACCGCTGACACCCTGCACATGGTGGCTGCGATTCGGGGAGATCTCCCCCCTCGCGTTGCCCGGCGTGGTCTCGCCTGACCGCGCCACCTCGTCGCAACTAGCTTCCCGATCGCGCCTGAGCCGGGCCGGTAACTTAGGGGGTCTGGTTCTGGCTGGCCGATCGAGTCGGGGGGCGCCCTGGTGGCGGTTCAGACAGTGTTGCGTAACGGCCCTCACCCGCGTCCCACGCCTGTTCGATCGCATCGAGGGCATCTTCGACCCGTTGAAACCACCACAGGTTGTCTCGGGAATTCTCTCGCACGAATCCCACCTGGGCGAGATGATCGAGACACGCTTGTAAGTGGGCGTAGTCATTCCACGGGTCGACGACCACCACGGGTTTACGGTGCATTCCCAAGACCCGGCCCACCCAGGCTTCGAACAACTCTTCGAGCGTTCCGATGCCGCCGGGCAACGCCAGAAATGCGTCGCTGTGGTGATCCATCAGCGCCTTGCGTTCGCGCATGTCGTCGGTGACGAGAAGCTCGTCGGCCTCCGTGTCAGCAACCTCCCAGTCCAGCATTGATCGAGGGATCACGCCCAGTGTGTGGGCCCCGTGGGCGCGGCTGCTCGTGGCCACTGAGCCCATCGTCGAAATGGCGCCACCTCCAGACACGAGGTTCATCTGCCGGGCAGCGAGCTCGCGTCCGAGTTCAGCTGCGAGTTCCGAATAGCGAGGCGGCAAGTCCTCACTGCTGGCCGTAAACACGCAGACCGATCGCTGCTGTAGGGCCACTAGTCCACTTCTCCATCGGAGGCACCGGTCAACCAGTTCAGGAGTGCGGTTTCGACGGCGACTAGTTGACTCGTCGGGACATACTCGCCCGGCGTGTGGGCCAATGACGGATCGCCGGGACCGAAGTTGACGGCGGGAACTCCGAGCTCCGTGAACCGAGCAACGTCTGTCCATCCCAGTTTTGCAACTACGCGCCCGCCCATCCGGTTCACGAAATCTCGTACCGGCTCGCGATCGAGTCCCGGGTGGGCGGCTGACGCCGCGTCGGCGACCACCACCTCCCAGTCATCGAAAACCTCCCGGACATGAGCTTCGGCCGCAGCCACAGTCAAGTCGGGAGCGAAACGGTAGTTAACTGTCACGACGCATTCGTCGGGGATCACATTGCCCGCGATTCCACCCCGGACCGCAACCGCATTGAGCCCTTCCCTGAACTCCAAACCGCCCACCGTCGGCCGTCGGGGCACGTACGCGTTCAGACGATCGAGCACGGCGCTCGCCGCGTGAATCGCGTTCTGACCCATCCATGACCGGGCCGAATGGGCGCGGGCCCCGGGAACAGCCACGTCAACGCGCAAACTCCCTTGACATCCTGCTTCTACGACGGCGTTGGTGGGTTCCATCAAGATCGCGAAATCGGCATCTAAGGCTTTCGGCTGCTCGCGTACGAGGTGAGCGAGCCCGTTGTACTCAGCTGCAATCTCCTCACAGTCGTACCAAACGTAGGTCACATCGACGATCGGTCTCCTGACGAGCCACGCTGCCCGCAGAGCCGCCGCCACGCCGCCTTTCATGTCGCACGCGCCGAGTCCTCGAATGCTGGCGTCGTCTTGCTGGTGGGGAAGGTTGTTGGCTGCTGGGACCGTATCGAGGTGTCCGGCGATCACTACCCGCGAATCGCGGCCAAGGTTGGTACGGGCCACGACCGTGTTCCCAGTGCGCTCGATGGTCAGGTGGTCGCAGTCGGCCAAGGCGTCGACCACGGCGGTAGCCAAGGCGGCTTCGTGCCGGGATTCGCTGGGAATATCGACGAGTTGGGCGGTGAGGCTCACGACGTCCGTCGACACGTCGAGGCGACTCGCCTGGGGTGCAGCCACACAAGTACGGTAGCGCCATGACCAATCTGTTTGAGACTTCGCCAGCGTCCGGGGTCGGGATCGCGACCTACAACGATGACCTACTGCTCGATGTGTGGTTCCCGGAACCGGCCTTGTCGGCCCAACCGGCGCCGGTTGATGGACTCACTCCGCCCATGTCTTCCGATGGCATCCGCTCGGTCCGCCATTCTGTGATCGACGTGCGAATCGCTGACTTGTCACGGCCTCCCGTTGACACCGCTGACGTGTTCTTGAGGCTGCACCTGCTGTCGCATCGCCTCGTCGCCCCGCGCACGATCAACCTTGAGGGGATCTTCGGCATGCTCACGAATGTGGCATGGACGACCCTCGGGCCAGTTCCCGTGACCGACGTCGGGAACACGATGCGACGGGCACGCGAGAAGGGTTACACGCTCGGGGTTCACTCGGTCGACAAGTTCCCCCGCATGACCGACTACGTTGTGCCGTCGGGCGTCAGGATCGCCGATGCCGACCGGGTCCGGCTCGGTGCACACTTGGCAGCCGGGACCACGGTCATGCATGAGGGATTCTGCAACTTCAACGCCGGGACCCTCGGGTCATCCATGGTGGAAGGACGCATCTCAGCTGGCGTCGTCGTGGGTGACGGTTCCGACATCGGTGGTGGAGCCTCGATTATGGGCACCCTGTCAGGCGGCGGAGCTGAAGTCATCACCATCGGTGCGAACTGCCTGATCGGAGCCAATGCGGGAGTGGGGATTTCCCTCGGGGATGGCAGCATCGTGGAGGCTGGCTGCTACGTCACGGCCGGCTCGAAAGTGACCTTGCCCGATCAGGCCATCGTGAAGGCCCGCGAACTGTCCGGCCGCCCGGACATCCTGTTCCGCCGCAACTCGGTGTCGGGAAAGCTCGAAGCCGTTCACCGCTCCGGCGAATGGGGCGGACTCAACACGCAACTGCACACCAACGACTGATCACGTTGTGACGCTGTGGCCGGTCTGAGTTCGCGCCTCACACCGCCGGTTCGTGACCGACGGTTTCGGTGGACTGTGTCGCTACAGGACCTCCCGCCGAGTCAGTGGCTCGTCGCCGGAGCGGCCCGGCAACGACGGCTCGATGAGAAAGCATCAGCCGTTGCTGCTGCCGCGGCGGCCGGCACACTGGGCGGCTTGCTCGGAATCAGCGACGACCGCGTGCCGCAGACGCGTGACGCGCTCGCTGAGTTCCGCGAGGCGGTCGAGGCCCACTGGCCGGACCACACCGACTCTTTCCGAGTCGAGTCGCCACAGTCGCCGCCACAGTTGCCGACCAATTCTCAACCAGAGTTGCACATAGAGCTCGACGACCTCTGGTGGTGCACTCGCCACGTCGCAGAGGACGTCTGTGTGCTGCTGCCATCGCCGACCCCAGACCACCTGGTACTGACCGCGGGGACGGTGGTATTCCCTTCCGGGTGGACACTGTCGAGCAAACTAGGGGCCGACCTCGACGCTGTTCACGCCCCGGTCCCGGGATATCAGCCTCGTGTGGCGACCGGGGCCAAGCAGATGCTCGCCCGTCTCGAACCCGGGGTCCCGCGGGCCCGTCTGGCGTGGAGCTTGTCCGACACAGATTCATTGGCGATACCGGCTCGCACGAACCGTCCACTCACAGCATTCACGCACTTTCGCACTGAACGGCAGACGTTCCTGCGCCTTCCCCGAACGGGAGCCGTGATCTTTACGATCTTCGTTGACGTGAGGGGTCTCGCAGAGTTACCAACCACTATGCGGGCAGCAGTCCTCGAGACCGCAGCGACCGCTCCGGCGAGCGTACGGGCCTACAAGGGCTGGCCCACTGTGGACGATCCGCCACCAGTCGGGGGACAGCAGTCAGCGCGGCAGACGAGTGAGGGAGACTGAAACACCGAGTTCTTCTGAACGCCCCCCGGAATACACGCCCTTAAGGGGGCTCACATCGGAATAGTCGCGGCCCCGAGCCACGACGGTGTGCCGCTCAGCGACTTCCAGGCTGTTGGTGGGGTCACACGGCCACCACGCGCCGTTCCAAATCTCTATCCATGCGTGACTCTCACCGGTGACGGTTTCGCCGATGTTGCCGTCGCCGGGGTACAGGTAGCCGCTTACGTAGCGGGCGGGAATTCCGGCCGCCCGCAACAAGGACAGGCTGATGTGACTGTAATCCTGGCAGACCCCGGAGCCCGATTCCCAGGCTTCTCGAGCCGTGGTGAGCACGGACGTCGAGCCGGAAATGTACTGGAAGTGGCTGCCGATATGTTCGAGTGCCACGGTTACACCGTCGTGCGGGGTTTGCGCGGCCCTCATTGCCGCGACGACGTCGCTGCGAGGGTCATCGTCGCCCGGAACGTCAACGTATGAGGAGGGCCGCAGGTACTCGCAGTACATGTCGCGAACTTGGTCGCTGGCCATGGTGTCCCAGTCCAGACCACCCGGGGGTTCAGCCGGGGAGGGAGTGTCCACGACGTTCGACGACACGACTTCGAGCCCTGTGTGTGGTTCGTGAATGTCGAAGGCTTCCACCACAGTTCCCCAGTAGTCCACATAGGTTGAGACTCGTGTCCGGGGAGTGATGGTCAAGTCGTGAGTGATGAGAAGCTGCCCCAAACCGTCGGCCGGGGTCATACGGGCCTCGTTGAACGACACGAGTACCTCTGACTCGTACCGCAGACCCGTCGTGTGAACGACTTTCAACCGCCAACTCATTGGCTCCACACCACCGTTCCGGTTTGCCGGAAGAACGCTGCCCGCACTTCCGATCCGGCTTGGGCAGCCGACCGGAAACCGTAGTCAGCCAGGCGATCGACTTCATCGGGGTCGGGCCGGAGGGGCACGAACTCGAGTTCGGAACGCAGCATTCCCACGGTTCGCAGGATCCCCCCGTGCGGACTCACCGATCCGAGGGTCTCGAGTTCGCGCGCTGCCTGCTCTGCTGCAATCGCACAGCCCAGCATCGATCGCGGGAATGCCGGATCCAGGACGAGGAAGGCTCGCACCTGTTCGGCACTCAATGGGTGCTGGCCACGCAAGAACGATTGCAGACCGGCCGCAGCTCGCAACGTCGTGGCCGGACCGCTCTCCGGCCACATTCGATCGTGCCGCACGTTGAGCAGCCGGGCCGTCATGTCGATTCGCTCCAGCGCCCTGCCGAGCCTCAAGAACACCCAGGACTCGTCTCGGGGACTCGTCCAATCCAACACCCCCGCGACCACCGCCAAGCGTTCCAGGATTCCGTGCAGCATGACGCCGGGACTGACCGGCTCCACATCGGTCGCGGTCGCGGCCGCTAGACGCAAGTGGACCGAATTCAGCGCCTCGTACACGTCGCCGGAGAGCGCATCGCGAATCGCTCGGGCGTTCTCTCGGGCGGCGGTGGCAGCCCCACTAGCCGTCGACGGGTCGGCAGACTTGCCGAGTACCGTCTTGACCAGGGAACTCGGAGTGTCAACGACCAGGTCTGAGGGCCCGATCGCAAGGGCATCGAGCAACACCCGGCACCCATCAACTGCCGGGACGCGGGTGTCCTCCACGAGCAATTGATGGTGCTCCGACAGGAGTCGAGTGGTGGCTTCGGCACGCTCGAGATAGCGCCCGATCCAGAAGAAACTTTCGGCCAGCCGACTAAGCATGAGAGTCCACCGACCCCCCCGCCGCCAGCTGTTGCTGTTGCTCAGACTGCGTGCGCATGTGGTCTTCGTAGGGTTGGCTGAGATTCTCGCGAGGAATGTTGTCGGCCGAGGCGCCCTCAGCAGATTCCTGGAAGTGATGTGATCGGCTGGGAACCTCTGGGCTGTCGCTGCCTGGATCCTTGCGGGCTCTCGACGACAAGACCCAGGTGTCTTTGGATCCGCCACCTTGACTGGAGTTGACAACCAGGCTGCCCTCATTGAGCGCAACGCGCGTCAACCCGCCCGGAAGCACCCAGATGTCTCGGCCATCGTTGACCGCGAATGGTCGCAGATCTAAGTGCCGAGGAACGAGCTCGCCGCGCGGCGATACAGTCGGCGACGTCGACAGCCGCACGACTGGTTGGGCGATCCATCCCCTCGGGTCCGCCACGATGGTGTCCTTCATAGTGGCGATCTCTTCATCGCTGGCCTGTGGGCCGATCATCAACCCGTACCCACCGGAACCGTCGACAGGCTTGACGACCATCGTGTCGATCCGTTCAAGCACGTGAGAGCGCTGTTCCGGGTCACGCAGATCGTAGGTTGGCACATTGTGCAGGATGGGCTTCTCACCCAGGTAGTACTCGATGATGCGGGGCACGAACGGGTACAGCGCCTTGTCGTCAGCGACCCCGTTGCCCACCCCGTTGGCAATCGTGACGGCCCCGGCGCGGGCCGCGTTGACGATGCCCGGCACGCCGAGCACCGAATCAGGGATGAAATGAACCGGGTCTAGGTAGTCGTCGTCGATCCTTCGGTAGATGACGTGTACCGCTTGGGGGCCCTTAGTCGTGCGCATATAGACGAATCCGCCCCGACAGAACAAGTCCCGCCCTTCGACGAGTTCGACACCCATCCGGCGAGCCAGGAAGGCATGCTCGAAGTGGGCCGAGTTGTAGACGCCGGGGGTGAGGACAACGACAGTCGGGTCGTGCACGTCTCGAGGGGCAGACGCGGCCAAGGCGCGAAACAACCGCTCAGGGTACTCCTGGACGGGCCTGACTTGGTATCCGGCGAACACTTCGGGCAAGACGTGTGCCAAGGTGCGACGATTCTCCAGCACGTAGGACACGCCTGACGGATTTCGCAAGTTGTCTTCGAGTACGTGGAACTGGCCCTGCTCGTCCCGGATCAGATCGACGCCCGCCACGTGTATACGGACCCCATTCGGGGGGTTGATTCCGTACGCCTGGCGGTGAAAATGAGCTGAGGATGTCACTAAGGCTCGCGGAACGACACCGTCGTTCATGATGTCTGCCCGACCGTAGACATCAGCCAGGAAGGCCTCGAGTGCCCTGATCCGCTGGGCCACGCCCTTCTCAACTGTCTTCCATTCGTCCGCCGTCACGACCCGAGGAATAAGATCCATCGGCAGGGGTCTTTCTCGACCCGACAGTGTGAAGGTGATTCCTTGCGCCGACAGATGCGCATCACGTAGGCGTCCCCGGTCATGGAGGCCTTCGGGCCCCAGCATCATCAGTGCCCGATGTAAGCGATCAAGTCCGGAGCGGGCAGTGCCTTCGGGGCGAAACATTTCGTCGTAGGCAACAGCATCGGGCACATACGCCGCTGGCGGCGGCGCGGTGCTGCCTGAAGCCTTTGAGCCTTCAGCCACGTGTGTGCTCCTCTGCCCAGGTGACATCTGCGCGCGTATTTGCGCCTGCAGGCAGAAGCGTACCGCTTTGTCGGGTCAGACGACCTGCATACCGAGCCCGCTAGTGGGCTCTGCCTGCTCGGTCAGCTAGATCAACATAGTCGCGCAGCTTCTCGCCCACGTACAGTTGGCGCGGTCGGCCAATCTTGGCTTGTGGGTCGTTGATCATTTCACACCACTGTGCGATCCAACCCGGCAGGCGACCCAGTGCAAACAGCACGGTGAACATCTGGGTGGGGAATCCCATTGCCCGGTAAATCAGCCCCGTGTAGAAGTCTACGTTCGGGTAGAGCTTGCGGCTGACGAAAAAGTCATCAGACAACGCGGCCTCTTCCAGGGTCCGCGCGATATCGAACAAGGGGTCGTCGACTCCGAGTCGAGTGAGCACGTCGTCGGCGGCTTGTTTGATGATCGCTGCTCGCGGATCGTAATTCTTGTAGACGCGATGCCCAAACCCCATCAGGCGGATGCCCGCTTCGCGATTCTTGACCTGGCGAATGAACCCCTCAACACCTAGATCGGATTCGTGGATCTGGCCGAGCATCTCCAAGACGGCCTGATTGGCGCCGCCGTGCAGCGGGCCGAACAACGCGTTGATGCCAGCAGAAATCGACGCATACAGGTTGGCGTGCGAACTGCCAACGAGCCGCACGGTCGAAGTCGAGCAGTTCTGCTCATGGTCGGCGTGCAGGATCAGCAACATGTCGAGGGCCTTAGCCACAACCGGATCAACCTCATAGGGCTCAGCTGGCCAACCGAATGTCATGCGCAAGAACCCATCGACGAGTCCGTACTGGTTGTCCGGATACAGCAGGGGTTGTCCTTGTGACTTGCGCAAGGCGTACGCCGCGATGGTCGGAACCTTCGCGAGGAGTCGAATGATGCTGATCTGGACATGCTCGGGGTTGAAGGGGTCGAGCGCGTCTTGATAGAAGGTGCTCAATGCGCTGACGGCGCTACTCAAAACGGGCATCGGATGGGCGTCGGATGGAAACCCATCGAAGAAGTTCTTGAGGTCCTCGTGCAGAATCGTTCGGCGACGAATCTGATCGGTGAAGGTTTCGAGCTGGCTGCTGGTCGGCAGTTCTCCGTAGATCAGCAGGTAGGACACTTCCTCGAACGTGGACCGCTCGGCTAGCTGGTCGATGGGATAGCCGCGGTAGCGCAGGATTCCCGCATCCCCGTCGATGTAGGTGATCGCCGACGAACATGACGCCGTGTTGACGAACCCGGGGTCAACGGTGACGTGACCCGTGTCGGCGAGCAATCTCCGGATATCAATCCCTGCCGCCCCTTCGGTGGGATACTCGACTGGCAGCGTGAGGTTCTTATCCCCCAGCGACAGTTCACCGGTTGCGTCAGGTCCAGGGGCATCGGGTCCAGTCGAATGATTCGCCACAGTCTCAACCTACCTTGGGCGGTCAGCTTCCTCCACCGGCGATTCGACCTACGGCGGCAGCCACCGTGTCGTCGGATGCAGTCAACGACACTCGAACGTGTTCGAATCCGGCTGGCCCGTAGAACTCACCAGGGGCCACGATGATTCCCCGATCTGCGAAATCGGCGACGAGCTCCCAACCTGGACGGCCGTCCGTCACCCACAGGTACAGTCCCGCATGGGACCCATCCACTCGGAACCCTGAAGACCTAAAGGCGTCGAGGAGGAGTTCGCGCCGGTGCCGATAACGGTCGCGCTGCGCGTCGACATGGAACGAGTCCGAGAATGCCGCCTCTGCCGCGTACTGCACCGGAGTCGGAACCATCAACCCCAAGTGCTTGCGACGCTCGAGCATGGCCGCCACCAGGGCCGGGTCACCAGCCACGAAGCCGAACCGGTAGCCCGCCAGATTGGAACGCTTCGACAGGGAATGAAACGCCAACACGCCTCGCAGGTCTCCTTCGTTGACCGCCGGATCAAGCACAGAGATCGGCTGTTCATCCCAGCCAAGTTCCCAGTAACACTCATCGCTGGCAACGACCACCGACCGCTCGCGCGCCCACTCGATCACCTTGCGCATGTGCTCAACACCGAGGACGCGTCCGGTCGGATTGCTCGGGGAGTTGATCCACAGCAAGTCGGGCCGGGTTGGCCCCAATTGGGTGAGGGAGTCTGCCCGCACAAAACGAGCGCCCACCGCCCGAGCCCCCACCTCATAGGTCGGGTACGCCAACTCTGGGCCCACCACTGTGGAATTCGACGACAGTCCCAGCACCCAGGGAAGCATCGCAATCGCTTCTTTTGACCCAATGGTGGGCAGGATGCCCTGAGGGGTCACCGGCGATCGTGCGTCTGTCAGGAACGATCTGGCCAGCCAGTCAGCGATCACCGTGCGCAGAGATTCTGTGCCGTGGGTGGTCGGATATCCAGGAGTGTTGGAGTGCGCCGCCAGGGCGGCAGCGACCACGACCGGAACATCGTCGACAGGTGTACCAATCGCCAGGTCACACACGCCGTCGGCATGGCTGGCCGCCCGCCGACGGTACGGCAGTAAGGCGTCCCAAGGAAAATCAGGCAGGGACTGCACCGAAGTCCTACTCGTCGTGCTCTTGCGGAGGCAACGCCTTGACCAGCGGGACGTCCTTGTTGATCAGCCCGAGCTTGGCCGCACCTCCTGGCGAGCCGAGATCGTCAAAAAAGTCCGCGTTGGCAGCCGTGTAGTCGTTCCACTCTTCGGGCACATCGTCTTCGTAGAAGATAGCTTCGACCGGGCAGACCGGTTCGCAGGCTCCGCAATCGACGCATTCGTCAGGGTGGATGTAGAGCATCCGGTCCCCTTCGTAGATGCAGTCCACCGGACACTCCTCGACGCATGCCTTGTCTTTGAGATCGACACACGGAAGAGCGATTACATAGGTCACGGTTTCACTCCTGTTCCTGACCGGCGAGGACGATGCCCACAGCATACGCCCCGAGACTGTGAAGGTTCAGCTTAGGGAAGCGCTGGGGCAGGTCCGCAGATCACTCGGGGGCTGGCGATGTAGCTCGTGTTGAATGTGTCCCGGCCGACTTCTTCACCATTCTTGCGCTTGATTCGGTCGACACTGATGTCGAACCCATCAATTCCGCTGCTCGGCGAACAAGACGCTGAATTGCTGTAGACCGTCTGGGGCTTGCGGATGTTCGCTTTGGCCGACGACTTGGCCACCACCTTGTCGTACTGCTTGGTGCCCCACATCGTGACTGTCACCGACGTATTGTTGCTCGACGTCGTCAGGAAGACTGCAGTGTCGAAGGGGTTGTGAATCTTGAGGTCAAGATGCCCCCAGGCGACGGTCGCCTCGAGTCCCGGCTGATAGCGACTGATCCAAATCAGGTGGGCACCCTGCTCAGCCGCATCGAGTCCGGCGAAGAAACTCGCCGTCCACAAGGTGGTGGCGACTGCGGACACTCCACCGCCCCAGTCGTCACGCAAGATTCCACCTTCACCGACCACCGGACCGCGCGTGAACCCGTTCGCCTTGGTCCGTTCTCCCACAACTTCGTTCATCGACAGGGTTTCGCCGGGCAGGATGACGGACTTGTTGAGTTTCTTCGCTGCCCGCCCAATGTTCTGGACCCGATAAGCGGCGTAGTCGAACTTCTGGGTAAAGGACGAGACTTTTTCGACCACTCCGAGGCCTTGGGCCTGCTCGGTGGTCAGGGCCGCAGGAATGTCTTCCGGGGTGAGGCTGACCTCGCGCGATGCTGCAGGGTCAGCCATCGCTTGCCGGACCGCCTCTGCGATTCGCTCGATAGTGACGCCCCGCCCATCTTGGGATGGAACGACGACGGGAGCACCTTCCACAATCTTCCAGGTGGCGTTAGTTGCGCCAGTATCGATCGACGACAACTGACCGCTCAACAACGATCCGAGCAATTCGTCGTCGACAGCAGGAGCTAGCTGCCCATCGGCTACTCGGTAGGTGGTGACCGCGGCGAGTTGGGCTTCACTAATCACGATGGATTCGTCGCCGACTGAAATGGTCAGCCCTTGGGTCGCGGCTGGTCCGGCCACGTCCGCGATGAATCGTTCGGCGGCGGCGGCATCGACTGCCGGTTCAACCTCGAGAACTGGCATCTGCGCAGCGAGCTGCTCGCCACCTCGATCAAGCTCGCTGGTGATGTCATTCACGAGGGCGGCTGGGGCTTGCTCTCGGTCGATCGCCCGACCGGCCGTTGCGCCCACCATCGTCGGGGTCGTGCCAGAGTAGGTAATGACCGGCTCCACGGCAGGTTCGTTGAAGTTCACTTCCTGGGCAGCGATGAACGTGTCGAGCACTTCATTGTTGACCGCTACGACAGCTGGCACGTCACGCGAAGTGACAAGTGACAGCGCCACGCTGATCGGATTCCATCGATCCACCAGAGCAGACATCGCGGTCTCCTCGGGAAGAATTTCGAGACCGAGTTCGGCCAGAGGAGCTTGTACGCTGGATTCAGCTAGTTCGATGGTGACAACATCTCCGGAATTGGGCAGCGCCTGGGTGAGTACCGCAGTGGCCTGGGCAACGGTCAAATCACCGATATCAACTCCAGCGGCTCGGGCGTCGGCTGGCACGGTAGGTGACGACACCAAGAATCCCGTCACGACCAAGGCGAAGATCCAAAATCCAATGAGAGCAGAGAACCGCACGTACTTCTGACGTCGGGAACGATTAGATTGGCGACCAGAGTCAAGTGGCGGCCCCGAGCCCGAGGTCACGACAGCGATCCCCGGGTCCCCCGCGAGTGATGCTGTGCCCACGGCGCTCCCTTGACTGATGAGAGGACTACCCGCCATCGCCTGCCGCGCTGCCAGCGGATCGAAACGTCCTGTGGCCATGCTAGGCGTCTGAGGCCAAAAAAACGGGCAGCGGCGCGCGGTCAGAGGCAGGAGCGTCGCCATTTTCAGCTACTGGCGCACTGCCGCGATCCTCAAGCCCACCGGCGATCGGGCACCTCAAGCTTCGTCGTTACGGCACCTCAAGTTGCCGGTACTGTCGCCACCAGTAGACGAGTGGTTGCGCTGGGCCCGCACCACTTTCGGGCTCGCTTGAGCCAGAGGCAGCCCCAATATCTGCGAGTTCCAGGCCAACCACTCGCCCGACAACGACGAGATGGTCGCCAGCCTGCTGCTGGAATACCGTTCGCAGTTCGAAACTGGCGAGAGCGGAGTCCAGGATAATGTTGCCGGTCTGCTTACCCCGGTGGTGTCGGTGGCGGCCGAACTGACCATGTAACGGTCGACCCTTGGTGGCGAACCAGGCAGCCGCAGGGCGTTCCGACGCTGCCAACAGGCTCACGGCCCATGTTTTGTCGTGAGTGGGTTCAGTCAGCCCGGTCGTCAGTACTCCATCGCTGATTGAGTCGCAGAACCGAGTGTCTTGCTCGACGCAAACGAGCGCCAACGGGGGGTCTAGTGACACTGGCGTGAAACTGGTCGCCGTCATCGCATGATCAAATCCATCCGCCTGGGTCGTCACAACGACGACACCGGCAGCTAGGCGCGCTGAGGCTTCCCGAAATGCGTCGGGACCGAGCTCGGGTGTCGTCACCCGCTAGCCCCCGGACCGGTCTGGGTAGCTTGGCCACCGGCGATTCCAGCAAACAGGTCATCTTCGAACCCATCGGCATCGACAGGTCCGAGCGTGCCCTTCACCAGGCGAAAATACTCACGCGCCATCGGAGAATCAGGCCACAACGCCATCGTGAAGAAACTGTTGGTCAAGTCGATCTGGGTCGGGTAGCAGCGCATGGCAGCCACTTTTTGGTCCATATAGTCGAGTCCCACGATGCGAGTGGTGAGCAACTCGTCCGGGCAACCAAACTCGATCGTTTCCGGATCGATTTGGGCCCAGTCAGAATCGGGTTGATTCTCGCGCATCCATTCGACTCCGGCCCGCATCAGCGACCGCGGTAGTCCAGTCCAGTAGATCTTCGGAATATCCCAGGGATCGCCTAGATCGGCCCGGAAGGTGGGAGCGGCGGCAAGCATCGTGGCGTACATGGCAACGCGGTGGGCCTGAATGTGATCGGGGTGCCCGTAGCCACCGATCTCGTCATAAGTGATCATCACATGGGGTCGGCGTTCGCGAATGACACCAACCAGGCGGGTTGCCGCCTCGAGAAGATCAGCCTTCCAGAAGCACTCCGGCCGATCATTGGCAGCCTCACCCATCATGCCGCTGTCTCGGTAGGTCCCATGCTCACCGAGAAACTGCCAGTCGGTCACCCCCAAGGCGGCGAGGGCACCGCGAATTTCTTCCTCCCGATGGTGCCCGAGTTGATCGTGCTCGTGGGCTGCGAGATGTGCCAGCTCGTCGACAAGCACCTGCCCTTCCTCGCCACGGGTACACGTGACCAAGGTCACCGAGGCACCCTGGTCTACCGACCGCGCCATCGTGACCCCGGTGGAGCTCGTCTCGTCGTCAGGATGGGCATGAACTAATAGAAGTCGATGATCGGCCGCGTTACTCATGCGATCAGCGTAGACAAGTGCACAATCGATGTATGCATCCTGAGGGGAGTTTTGCCCGGGCGCAGGCGCGGACGGGGAGATTTCGATACGGCGCGCCGGGGGGTTTCCATCTCGTTGCCGACGGCTCCCGGGCCTTCTTTACCCGCAGCAACGGCCCGGAGGACTCCGTCAACTCGCTCTGGCTCCTCGACCTCACCAAGGAACATCCGCGCGAGTTGCGCATCATCGATCCAGTAAGTGTCTCCAGCTCTTTTGACAACCTTCCTCCCGCTGAGAAGGCCCGTCGTGAACGGATGCGCGTGTCAGCGGCCGGCGTCACGGGCTACAGTGTCAGCCACGACGGCACCCGCGTAGCCTGCGCACTCGGCGGAGCCTTGGTCATCGCCTACCAGCACGGTTCATCGAGCCGCGACCTTGACACTGTTCCTGGCACTGGACCGAGTAGTGGTCGGCATGCTCGACGGCGCGCTGAACCGGGAACCGGTTGGCACGCCGCTCAGATCGAAGTACCTGGACCCGTGATCGATCCGCGGATCTCACCCGATGGTCGACATGTCGCCTGGGTCAGCGATCGGTCACTGTTCATCGGACACCTCGACGTTCCCGAAGGTTCTGCGGCCCACGAGTCTGGCCGACAGTCGAGCCGATCCGCGATTGACTCCCCCCAAATTGCGCGGGTCAGGCAACTCGTTGGCTCCGATACGGCGTCCGTGTCGTGGGGATTAGCCAACTTCCTGGCGGCCGAAGAGTTCGACCGCCATCGCGGATTCTGGTGGAATCCGGATTCGACGGGTCTGATCGTCGAGCGGGTGGACGAATCTCCGAGCCCCGTCTGGCATCTCGCCGACCCGACCGAACCGTGGCGACCAGGGAGCACCGTCCACTACCCCGCGGCTGGAAACCACAACCCGGACGTCGAACTGTGGTACGTGCCGTTGACGAGTACCAGCCAGGTCCGGATTGATCTACCCGAACAATCGGAGTACGTGGTGTCCGTCCGGTGGCAACCGGGCCGTCGCGCTCTCATCACGACCCTCAACCGACCGCAGGACCTCTCGTGGATCTGCTCTTGGAAGCCTAACGAAGATCACGCCCAGGTTGAGGTAGAACTCGCAGATGCCGCATGGGTAGAGCATGTGCCCGGGACACCCCTATGGGACAGCCGAGGCCGCCTGGTCCACACACATGTCGATAGCGGTGGAACGACCAGTGCGCTCGCGATTGACGGCGCCCGAGTCGACCTCCTGAGCCGACGGGTCAACGGCGACGAAGAGCCCACGTACCTGCGATCAGTGGCGACCGCTGGCGACGACCTCTTGGTTCACGCGAGCCCCGACCCGGCCGTTCAGGTTGCCTACTCTCTGACGACCGAGGGATTGTTCTCGGCGCTGACCCCCGCCTGGCACTGGTCGACGGTTTACCAGGCCGGCCCGGCCCGCATCATCATCAGCCATCACCTCGATTCGACTGATGTTGACTACCGGGTTGTGGTCGAAGGGCACGAACCGGCGGAGATCCAGTCACTTGCTGCCACACCGCCAATCAGCCCGGCGCCCATCTTGTTGCGAGCGAGCGCGACACGAATTCCCACCGCTGTCCTGTGGCCTTCTCCGACCGTCGCCGTCATCGAACCGCTGCCTGTACTGTTGCTGCCCTACGGGGGCCCACATGGCCAGCGAGTCGTCGCGTCAGGCCGAGCGTTCGCTGAGGCACAGTGGTTCGCCGACCTCGGTTTCTGCGTCATCATCGCGGATGGACGAGGAACCCCGGGAATCAGCTCCGGATGGGAACGGGCAGTCAGCGGCAATCTTGCCGATCCGGCCCTCGACGACCAGATCGAGGTGGTCAACTGGGCGAGCGAGGCGTTCGCTGACCGCGTCGACGTGAGCCGAGTCGGCATCATGGGTTGGTCCTTCGGTGGCTATCTGTCGGCACTGGCGGTTCTGAAGCGGCCTGATGTGTTTCATGCCGCCGTGGCCGGGGCGCCCGTCTCGGACTGGCGTTGGTACGACTCGGCGTACTCCGAACGCTACCTCGGCCATCCGGACGTTCACTCCGATCACTATGAACGGTCAAGCTTGATTCCGTTGGCCTCCACACTCACCCAGCCCCTCATGATCATTCACGGGTTGGCTGATGACAACGTGTTTGCTGCCCACTCCTTGCAGCTGTCGGCTGCCCTGAGCACTGCCGGTCACAGCCACGAGTTCGTGCCCTTGAGTCGCGTGACGCACATGGCTACGGGGCCGGATATCGCTGAAGGACTGCTGTCTCTGCAGACGCGGTTCCTGTCGCGCCATCTGCGCCCCGGCGGTGTCGCCTTGCCCTAATCCCCCCTGAGGGCCTGTTGCGGCGCCCAGGCAGGGATCGGGCAGTTACGACTGATCGCGATTGCGCGCCCGGGAACGTTCTTTGGCGCGATCGGTGGCCGCGAGGAACACTTTGCGGATCCGCAGGTCGTCCGGAGTCACTTCCACGCACTCGTCTTCGCGACAGAACTCCAGACACTGTTCGAGGTTCATCGTCTGGGCGGGGGCGAGACGTTCAAGTTCGTCGCCGGTCGACGAACGGATATTGGTGAGCTTCTTCTCGCGGCAGATGTTGACGTCCATGTCATCGGCCCGTGAGTTCTCACCGACGATCATTCCTTCGTACACCGCAGTCCCGGGCTTGACGAACAAAGTTCCACGCTCTTGGAGCGCGAACGAGGCGTAAGCGGTTGCCGAGCCGGACCGGTCTGCCACCAGCGAGCCGGAAGCGCGGGTGCGAATCTCCCCGGCCCACGGCTCGTATCCGTCGAATACGTGGTGGCTCATGCCGTTTCCGCGGGTTTCCGTCAAGAACTCCGTCCGGAACCCGATCAGTCCTCGCGCGGGCACCCGGTACTCCATTCGGACCCACCCGTGGCCCGAATTGATCATCTGACCGAGGCGGCCTTTGCGCACCCCCAGCATTGTCGTCACCGCCCCCACGCACTCTTCAGGAACGTCGATGGTGAGCAGTTCATAGGGCTCGTGGAGCACGCCGTCGATTTCACGGGTCACGACCCGGGGCTTCCCGACGGTGAGTTCGTAACCTTCGCGGCGCATCATCTCGACCAGTACCGCCAACTGCAACTCCCCTCGGCCTTGAACTTCCCAAGCGTCCGGGCGCTCGGTGGGCACGACCCGTAGCGATACGTTGCCCACGAGCTCGGCGTCGAGTCGAGACTTGAGGAGCCGAGCTGTGAGCTTCGAGCCGGACTTGCCCGCCAGCGGACTGGTGTTGATACCGATCGTCATCGAAATTGACGGCTCGTCCACGGCGATGACGGGCAACGGGCGAGGGTCCTCCGGATCGGCGAGGGTTTCCCCGATCATGATGTCGGAAAATCCGGCGACCGCCACGATGTCACCAGCCCGCGCACTAGCAGCAGGGACCCTTTCAAGGTGTTCGGTCATGAGCAACTCAGCGATCCGGGACTTCTCCACCGTGCCGTCAGCACGACAGCGAGTCACCTGCGCACCCTTGCTGAGGGTCCCGGCATAGATCCGACACAGCGCCAGCCGGCCCAGATATGCGGATGCATCAAGGTTGATGACGTGGGCCTGCAAGGGAGCGTCGGGATCGTAGGTCGGGGCCGGAACGTGCTCCAGGATCGTCGCGAACAGAGGTTCGAGGTCATCACTATCGGGCACTGATCCGTCTGCCGGACGCTCTAACGAAGCCTTACCGTCGCGAGCGCACGCATAGACGATGGGAAATTCGATCTGTGCTTCTTTGGCGTCGAGATCGAAGAACAGTTCGTAGGTTTCGTCGACTACTGCCGAGATTCGAGCGTCAGATCGATCGGTCTTGTTGACGACCAGGATGACCGGCAACTCTTTGGCGAGCGCCTTGCGCAACACGAACCGGGTCTGCGGCAGCGGGCCTTCAGAGGCATCAACGAGGAGGACTACACCATCGACCATCTCCAGCCCGCGCTCCACCTCACCACCAAAGTCGGCGTGCCCTGGCGTATCCACGATGTTGAGCGTGACCGGTTGACCCTCACTGGCCGCCCCAGAATAAGTCACCGCCGTGTTCTTCGCCAAGATCGTGATGCCCTTCTCACGCTCCAAGTCCATCGAGTCCATGACTCGGTCGTCGACTTGCTGGTGAGCCGCAAAAGCGCCAGTTTGGCGCAGCATCGCGTCGACCAGGGTGGTCTTGCCGTGGTCGACGTGGGCGATAATGGCCAAATTGCGCAGGTCGGATCGCACTGCCAGAGGGGGAGAATTCACTGCTTGAGTGTACGGTGCTCCGTCGGCGCGCCGATCGTGCAGGGCCGTCACGTTTTGCGGCATCCACGGAATAGGCGTGAGAAACTCACTATGTGACCCGACTGCTCACCATTGCCGATCTCGACCACCAACTGCGCGACTTGGCTGACTGGAGCCACCGTGACGGCGCCCTCCACGCCCACTACCAGTTCCCCAGCTTCCTGGCCGCAATCCGCTGCGTGGTGGAGGTGGCCGAAGAATCAGAATCGATGAACCATCACCCCGATATCGACATTCGATGGAACCGCCTCGCTTTCACTCTGTCCACCCATTCGGCGGGCGGCATCACCCAACTCGACATCGAACTCGCCCACCACATCACTCGTCTAGCTGCCGCCGAAGACGCCACCCCCGTCGACTAGCGCCTATTTGGGGCGACTTGCAGGCAGGCGTCGCTCGCCGAGCCAGTCCTGACAGGCTTGGCGACTCGTCCATGTTGAACTGCGCTTCGAGGTGGCGCGCCACGTAGCTGCACGTGCGGCCGGGCTACCCGCATGGAATCGTTCGCATACATCCGGCTACCCACGAGCCGGGAGAGCACACGATTCGGTATGTACGGGCCAGTCATTGTGCTGCCTAACTGTGCCGAAATTCCACCACGTCGCCGTCGGCCATGATGTAGTCCTTGCCCTCGAGGCGGAGCTTGCCTTGGGCTTTCGCCTCGGCCATCGAACCGGCTGCGACGAGGTCGTCGAAGGAGACAATTGCAGCCTTGATGAAGCCTTTTTGGAAATCAGTGTGGATCACTCCGGCCGCCTCCGGGGCCGTCGCTCCCTGCGGGACTGTCCACGCGCGGGCTTCCTTGGGGCCAGCAGTCAAGTAGGTTTGCAGGCCCAAGGTCGCGAATCCGGCGCGCGCCAGAGTGTCGAGTCCGGGGGCTTCTTGGCCGGCCTCAGCAAGCAAATCGGCAGCGTCAGTTGGCTCCAGTTCGGCCAGGTCGAACTCAAGTTTCGCATCCAAGAAGACAGCCTCGGCGGGAGCAACTAGTGCGGTGAGGCGCTCCCGCAGTTGCGTGTCGGCAAGCGCGTCGGTGTCGAGGTTGAATACGTAGAGGAACGGCTTCGCAGTGAGCAAGAAAAGTTCCTTGAGGGGCTCTCGGTCCAGGCCGCTAGCGAAGATGGTCTGCCCGGCGTTGAGGGCGTCGCGGGCGGCTAGCGCAGCCTCAAGAGCAGGCCGGTTCTCCTTCTTCGTTCGGGCATCCTTCTCAAGCCGCGGGATCGCCTTCTCCACCGTCTGCAGGTCAGCCAGAATCAGTTCGGTGTTGATAGTGTCAATGTCGTCTTGCGGCGAAACACGTCCGTCGACGTGGACGACATCGTCGTCCTGAAATGTCCGAACCACCTGGCAAATAGCGTCAGACTCGCGAATGTTGGCGAGAAACTTATTGCCTAGACCTTGGCCTTCAGAAGCGCCCCGCACAATGCCCGCGATATCAACAAAGCTGACGGTTGCAGGCACGATCCGCTCACTCCCGAATATGCCAGCGAGCACCTCAAGTCGATCGTCAGGAACGCCGACAATCCCGACGTTCGGTTCGATCGTCGCGAAGGGGTAGTTGGCGGCCAGCACGTCGTTGTTGGTCAAAGCGTTGAACAGTGTCGATTTGCCCACATTGGGAAGGCCCACGATTCCGATAGTCAAACTCACCGATCCAGACTACGACTCGCACTTGCGTGGCTTTCCCACGCCCCGCCGACGTCTCACGTACGCTGAACGGCATCGCTTGCCGTTGCGAGGATCACGCAAACGCCGGGCGCACGAACTCACGCGGGAAAGAGGGTAACCATGCCGATTGATCAACCGCCAACAGTCGACACCGGCCGGATGTATCGTGGTCAGGTGAGCCCTTCATCTGCCAACACTCCCGAAGGCAACAACACTCAGCAACTGCCAGCGGCTGCGCCACCGCCCCAAGCCACGACGAGGGCGAGAAACCCGCTGTACACCGCACCCCAGAACGGCCTAACGACCTTTGCTGTGGTCGTCATTATCGTCGGCCTGACAGCCGCAGTCGGCTTCATTGACATGGCCATGAACCGACAGCTCACCTGGTGGAGCGGCGCTGTATTTATCATTGCCTGCGGCATCTGCGCGTTGGCTGTACGACCACGGGACCTCTGGATGGCCGTGGTGGTCGCCCCCCTGTGCTACCTGGCCGCCCTGGTGATCGCAGGCCAGCCAACCACCGTGTCCGGAGGTGGCAGCCTCCTCCTCCGCGAAGTCGCCATGATCGGAACAGGCCTCGCGTTCAACGCTCCGTTCATTTTCGGGGGGACTGCCCTAGCCCTGATCATCGTGCTGATCCGCCGCGCGGGGCTCATGCGGCGAGCTCGCTAAATACTAAGCCAGCCACGACAATTTCAGACCGCGGCGGCTTCAGCCAGACGGGGCGGCCGCACTCTGGGCGGCCTTGAGGTCCGCGCGCAGTTCGCGGGGCAGCGCGAACGCCAAGGTTTCCGTGGCAGTTGTCACCGTTTCGACCCGCCCGAATCCCCATTCACGCAGATATGCGATCACTTCGTCGACGAGTTCCTCGGGCACCGACGCTCCGGAAGTCAATCCGACCGTCGTAGCTGCATCAAACCATTCACGCTTCAATTCGCTGGCATTGTCGACCCGATAGGCCGCGTCAGCACCAGCATCGAGACCCACTTCGACAAGGCGCACAGAATTCGACGAATTCGCCGACCCGACCACAACCATGACATCACAGCGTTCAGCGATCTCTTTCACGGCTGCCTGCCGGTTTTGGGTGGCGTAGCAAATGTCGTCACTAGGCGGGTCGATGAGCAGGGGGAGCCGCTCGCGCAGGCGGTTCACGGTTTCCATCGTCTCGTCGACTGACAGCGTGGTTTGCGACAACCATGCCACCGGCCGGTCGGGATCTACTGCCACTGTGGCTGCCTCTTCCGGAGACTGCACCAATGTGACGTGGTCGGGCGCCTCTCCGGCGGTCCCTTCGACTTCTTCATGGCCTTCATGCCCGACGAGCAAGATTTGGTAGTCATCGGCAGCAAAACGGCGCGCCTCATGGTGAACCTTCGTCACCAGCGGGCAGGTTGCATCGATCGTGCGCAACTGCTTCTGTTGCGCGTCGGCGTGAACACTCGGAGCCACGCCGTGGGCGGAGAACACCACACGGGAACCTTCCGGCACCTCGTCAAGTTCTTCGACAAACACTGCCCCGCGTTCCCGCAACTGCTCAACAACGTGTCGGTTGTGGACGATCTCCTTTCGCACATAGATCGGCGCGCCGTACAGATCAAGCGCCTTCTCAACTGTGACGACGGCTCGGTCCACTCCAGCGCAGTAACCGCGCGGTGCGGCCAGCAGAACCGTCTTGGGTCCCGCGGCTCTGGGCACACTCGAATTTGCGGCGCGATCATCAGCACTCATGTCCCCATGGTACGCGACGTTTCAAACCGGCTAGGCCTCCAAAAGTCGTATGGTGGAGCCATGCCCATCGAGACGTCTCCAGAAGCACCGCTGCCCTTGAGCGTGGTCAACCGGAAGATGGCCGAGTGGATCAACCGATTGAGCACTGTTTGGGTGGAAGCCCAAATCACTCAGGTCAATCACCGCGGCGGCAGCTCACAAGTGTTCCTCCAAGCTCGAGACGTCAGCGAGACCGCCAGCATTACGGTGGTCATGGCCCCGTCGGTTCTGGCCACAGTCAGCCCGCTCAGCGAGGGTGCCCGGGTCGTCATGAGCGTGAAACCCGAGTTTTGGTCCAACCGCGGCCAGTTGGTGCTGCGCGCCCGAGCGATCCAACTTGTCGGGATCGGGGACCTGCTCGCCCGCATCGAGGCACTTAAGAAAGCCCTAGCCGCAGAAGGACTGTTCGCGGCCGGGCGCAAGCAGCCTTTACCCTTCTTGCCCCGAACGGTCGGCCTCATCTGTGGCCGCGCCAGCGCTGCGGAAAAGGACGTAGTCGAAAACGCGCGCCGCCGGTGGCCCGGTGTGGCCTTCGAGATTCGTGAAGTCGCTGTGCAGGGCCCCGCTGCAGTGACTGCGGTCGTTGAGGCCTTGGCCGAGATCGAGTCCATCGACACTGTTGATGTGATCATCATCACCCGAGGTGGCGGCTCCGTCGAGGACCTCCTCCCGTTCTCCGACGAACGACTGATACGAGCGGTCAGCGATTGTGCGATTCCCGTGGTGAGCGCCATTGGCCACGAACAAGACACGCCGCTGCTCGACTTCGTGGCCGACGTCCGGGCGTCCACCCCGACCGATGCGGCCCGGCGGGTTGTCCCTGACTTGGCCGAGGAACGCGCACTGATCGTCGAACTTCGCAGCAGATCCGACCGACTCATCGACGTCCGGCTCGAAGGCGAGCAGCTCGCCTTGGGCCGTACGCGCAGCCACCTCGCCCTCGCCGACCCGCAGCGTGGAATCGACGAGCAAAGCCGCGTCGTGGGCGACCACAAGCGGCGCACGAGTCGAGCCCTGGTGGCAATCTTGCAGCGCGCCAGCGATTCTGTGCACCACCTCAGTTCGCGACTCACCAGCGCTTCACCCGCTGGCACCATGGCTCGGGGATACGCCATCGTGCAGACGACGCACGGCCAAGTCGTGCGATCCGGTGCTGCGGTGGCCGTCGGCGACGACCTAACAATCCACGTCGCGGACGGATTACTCCACGCTGAGGTGACCTCAGTGACCAAGCCCGCCCCCGCAGACCCAACAACCTCGCACGTGCCCTCGGGTCGCCATTAGGAAGGACCATCATGGACTCATCTCGCCCCACCGACGAAGGCGATCTGACCGCACTGAGCTATGAACAGGCTCGGGAGGAACTCTCGGCAGTCGTCGAGGCTCTCGAAACTCAAGACAACAATCTCGAGCAGTCGTTAGCGCTCTGGGAGAAAGGCCAAGTCCTCGCCCAAGTCTGCGAACGGTGGCTGACCCAAGCGAGTGAACGCATCGCCTCAGTCAAGGCGCGACTCGAGGAATCAACCCCGCCCGGCTGAACTGGTCGTCGATAGGTCCTGAACCACGGTCGCCAAGTAGCCGTAGCCCAAGGTTCCGGTTACGACCGTCGTCACGCCGTCGACGGTGCCCACCAGAGAATAGTGGCGGGACTGCGCGGAAAAGTAGCGGTCCCACGTGACCCCGTCAATGACGCTCTCGCCGTCTCTACTTCCCTCGGCGGTGGCTGTGCGCAGAAAGCTGGGGTCGTCGGTGTTGGTCTGATAGACGGCCACGTAGTTGTCGTCCGGGGTGAGGAATCCGATCGTCCAGGTGGCCTTGTCCGGATTTCTGGGCAGCGGCCGGTAGCGAACGCTTGTAGCCTGCCAGTCCGTTGCCAGTGTGGCCGGAACCGCCACGGGGAACGCCCCAGTTTCGCGGACAACTTCCAGTGTCGAGGAGTAGTCGATGTCCCGGGTGGTGTCTCCGGGGCTCTCGTAGGTGAACAGGAAGATGAACCCGATCACGAGGGCCAGCACACCCATGGACAGAATCATGTCCCGCGCGGTCTGAGACAGGCGCTTGTTCACGATCCCATATTGACGGGTCGCCCCCACTTGGTCGACGACCGACCCTCCAATGATTGACGCCTGAGTCGTAGGCTCATCTCATGGCTGACTTCTCCTATACCGACTTGCTTCCCGGGATGGGACCGGAAGCAACAACATCCTTCCGGCAACTCACCGCCGACGGAGTGTCAGTGGTCGACACTCCGGTCGGTCCAGGCCTTGTGGTCGATCCCGAAGTGCTCGAACTGCTCGCCTTCGAGGCGATCCACGACATCCAGCACTATCTGCGCCCTAGCCACCTAGCCAACTTGCGGGCGATACTCGACGATCCCGAGTCCTCACCCAACGATCGATTCGTCGCTCTCGACCTACTCAAGAACGCCAACGTCGCGGCTGGCGGGGTTTTGCCCATGTGTCAAGACACCGGGACGGCCATCGTGGCAGGCAAGAAGGGCTCGCGCGTGTTCACCCGCACCGGTCGGGACGAAGTCCACCTCTCACAGGGAATTTGGCGCGCCTACCGTGACCTCAATTTGCGCTACTCGCAGATGGCCCCCTTGTCCATGTGGGATGAGCGCAACACTGGGACCAACCTACCGGCGCAGATCGAGTTGTCCTGCGACACGAAGAGTGAGCATGCCCAGCACTATGAACTCCTATTCATGGCGAAGGGCGGTGGCAGTGCCAACAAGTCTTTCTTGTTCCAGGAAACCAAGGCACTGCTCAACCCGGCTAGCTTCGAACGGTTCCTCGACGAGAAGCTCCGGGCCATCGGCACTGCCGCGTGCCCCCCGTACCACCTCGCAGTGGTGGTGGGGGGAACCAGTGCGGAGTACGCACTGAAGGCCGCCAAGTACGCGTCGGCACACTATCTCGACGAACTGCCCGACACAGGAAACGATCTTGGCCGGGGATACCGGGACCGAGCCATGGAGGCGGCCATCCTGGAGCAGACTCAGCGATTCGGGATTGGGGCGCAGTTCGGCGGGAAGTATTTCTGCCACGACGTGCGGGTCATCCGGCTGCCACGCCACGGAGCCTCCGCCCCGGTTGCCATCGCCGTGTCGTGCTCGGCCGACCGTCAGGCGGTGGCCCGGATCAGTCCGGAGGGGGTGTTCCTCGAGGACTTGGAACGCGACCCGGCCCGATTCCTTCCAGAGGTACGCGACGAGCACCTGGCCGACGCTCGCGCAGACTCCGGTGTTGTTCACATTGACCTGCGTCAACCGATGTCTTCGATCCGCACCCAACTGTCCCAATTGCCGGTCAAGACTCGCCTGTCGCTGAGCGGGCCGCTGGTGGTGGCTCGAGACATCGCTCACGCCCGGATCAAGGAGATGCTCGATGCGGGCGAGCCAATGCCTGACTACCTGCGGGACCACCCGGTCTACTATGCGGGCCCCGCCAAGACTCCAGAAGGCTATGCCTCCGGTTCGTTCGGTCCGACCACCGCCGGCCGGATGGACAGCTACGTTGATCAGTTCCAGGCCGCCGGGGGTTCCCTGGTGATGCTGGCCAAAGGCAACCGTTCCCGTGCGGTCACCGAAGCCTGCCAAAGGCACGGCGGCTTCTACCTGGGGTCAATCGGCGGGCCCGCCGCCCGACTAGCAGCTGATTGCATTCGCCACGTCGAGGTCATCGACTTCCCCGAGAACGGCATGGAGGCCGTCTGGCGGATCGAGGTGGAAGACTTTCCTGCGTTCGTGGTGGTCGATGACAAGGGCAATGACTTCTTCGCCGACACCTTGAGACCAATTACCCGGTCCATCCCCGTCGGCCCCCCGAGTGGCTGAAATTCTCCCTCCTCGACCGACTAGTCGCGGGTGTCCGCGTCGCTGGCATCGGGGACGGGATCAGAAGAACCACCGCTGGCCTCGCTAGCGATGTCCTGCCGATGGCCGACCCTTTCGAGCCAGCGCACCATTTGCCGGTGCACGACGTGCGCGCCGACGAGTTCGCCGCCATCGTCGAGCAGGTCCGGGTCGACACCCCAAGCGGTTGGGTACACCAAGATAGCCCGGTTTTGCCAGCCGCCAGCACCACCGTGGCAGCCGACTAGCTCTTCGAATGCTGCTACTTCGTCGGTGACGGGGTCGTACATGGAGTTGATGACGAGGTCTGGGGCGTTAGAAAAGTGCGCCACCCGCGCCAAGTCGCGACCGGCTTGCTCGGGCAGCACCAACAGGGGATCCTCCCCTTCTACGGCCCCAGAGTCGAGGTTGCGCGCCCCGGCACCACCGACCGCAATGGCTTCGCCCCATTCGTTGACTCCCACGACACACGCAACTCCCGGGTGCGTGGCCAGACCGGCCACCAATTCGGGGTGGATCTGCTCTAACGTTTCCAGGGACAATCGCTCGGGGCGTCGCGGAAACCACACACCAGCCAAATTGCCCGAGGCCGCCACCACCACCTCGGGCCGATCGGCACCGTCGGGTCCGGCCTGTTCGGCGTCGCTGGCGGCTGGCCCGAGGGCAACTGCCCCCTCGTTCGTCCGATGACGGGTCGCCCGCCTGCTGATTCCGCCCGCTAGCGACGACTGCCCCTTGAGCTGAGATAAGTAAGTGTTGACCGGGCCCCAATCCTCTACCGCGGACGTGGCCGACGCCACCGGCGCCGTGGCATCGCTCATCAAGCCCTTAATGACTTCTTCTAGGCTCATGCCATAGCGCTGCCTGAAGGTGGCGCCCTGACTCTGCCCGTGGTCACTGACGCATACGAAGCGGTACGGCCGCGGTGCATATCGGACTGCGCGCTCGAGCTGAGCCAGAACGGCATCGAGGCCCTCTAGTGCCCGCAGCGCTTCCATCCGCTGCACCCCGGCGTGGTGGGCGATTTCGTCGTAGTCCACGAAATCCACATAGATGCTCTTGGCCCCCCGCATCATCGAGTCGATGACTAGCGAGGTGTTGAGGTCTCGTAGGAGCACGTTGGTGATCGCCCGTAACACGACGTAGGTCCCTTTGCGTGAGATCCGTGGCTCGATCTGGCGCCGCGCCTGGGCCCGTGCCTGAAACTTCTCTTTGATCATCTCCCCGACCGTCATCACCACGGCCCGCGTGAAACCAGTGGGGTGGCTGAAGAACGTGGAGTAGTTGGCGCTGGCTCCGATTCCTTTTCGACCCTGCGCCAAAGCGCTCATCACGAGCAGCCGCCGATCGGCGTCGCCGGAGAACAAGTTCGAGATGCTCACGCCATTGTCGGCGAGCAACCCCCGGCCGTTGGAAACGCGTGATTCGATTTCCGCCGCGTCGGGAGGGTGGTTGGCGACCAGAAGCCTACCGGTGTCCTTCTCGTACCAACGAAATCCCGGCATATCCTCGGTCGACCCGTGCAGAAGTCCGGCTTGTGAGACGGGCGTGGTCGCCGGGATCTGGGCCCACCACGGCTTCCATTCGTATTGACCGCTGCGAATCCAACGAGCGAGGGTGGGCAGGTTGCCCGACTTGACCGCCCAATCCAGAACCGGCGCTGGCATTCCGTCAAGCTGAACGAATATGACGCCCAGAGTGGGGTGGCCACCGGAGTCACGGGCCACGCGATCATCGGTGCTGAGCATGCACCCCCAGGTGCCTTGCCGCGTCGACTGGCGAATCGTCTGAACCAAGAAGATGTCGTCGTCATCGGCCACCGAAATCCATTGGGCTACCGCCAAGATGACCGCGTAGATCCACGATGACACGAAGACAGGCCACCAACTCGCCGTCTCGATACCGGGGGCCACCTGCAGTGCGAGGTACATGATGGCAAAGTTGCCGAAGATCGCAAGCGCCAGCGCCCCGACCCAACCGAGTGGAGCCAGCACTCGAACCAATAGTGGCCGCACCAGCGCCCCGAGACCGACATTGATGAAAGCGGCGAGCACGACGGCCCACCATTGCTCGATGGTGATGCCGGGGGTGACGGTGAGAGTTGCCCACAGCACCAGCCAGGCCACGACGAACTGGGCGACCAACTTGCGGACGCGGTGGCGCTCGTGCCACGGATCCGTGGCGGTGTCCCAGCCTGATTGAATCCGAACCCCCGGCGACGCCACCCGACCCCGGCTGCTCTCAGGGGCGGTCGGCGGGACAAGAGGCTCGTCAGGGGCCGTCACGACGTTCCACCATTGAGGTCGAGGTTCAACCAGTCTCCCGGTTGAACGATCCTCACCGAATCGCCGAAACCCCGAGCCTGCGCGCGTTGCCCGAACTCGATCGCCGGCTCCGTTACTGTGCGCTCGATGGCCGGTACCAGATGGCGGGCTTGGGCGACACCGACTGGCAAGAGGCTGCCCCAGTGGATAGGAACCGCGATCTCGGGTTCGCACAGGTCGACACAGGTCACAGCTCGCTCGGGGTTCATATGGCCTGGCCCGAGCGTCAGGCCCCACCCCCAAACGGGCAGGAGCGCAACAGCTAAGGGAGTGTGAGCTATGCGGGGTAACTGGCGCATCCCGCGGAACACATCCGTGTCACCAGCGAAGTACAAGGACCAGGTTCCGTCCGTGACGATGTAGCCAACTGCCGCCGCCCGTGGCCCGAGAGGTTCACGTTTCCCATCGTGGTCGGCCCGCACGGCAATCACCGACACGTCGGGCGAGGCAGACCACCGGTGCCCGACCGGAAGCTCGATGACCTCGCCGACGTGGCTACCTCGAACGTGGCGGCGCACGAAGGATCCAGCCCCCTGTGGAACGACCAGATAGCGAGGGGCTAGCCGCCGCAATGATGTGAAGTCGCAGTGGTCGTGGTGCAAGTGCGAAATGAGCAACACGTCGGGAGTCTCGGGTACTGGGGTGGACGTCGACGAGGCCGCCCCGATGCGCTGAAGTCCATAAGTGACCGTGCGCAGTAGAGGGTCAGAAACGAATGACAGCCCCCCACATTCCCACGTAACGGTCGCGTGACCGACGAAGAATATGGGGGGCTGCATTCTGCCAGCCTAGTGACCTGGCTTCGCAGGGGCGCGACTTGTCAGCCAAGTAGTTCGGCCAAGCCCCGCCGGGGCTTGCCTAGTACCAGTTGCGGGCGCGAAAGTGAGCCACAGCACCAGAAGGCTTGCCGTAACGCATCTTGATGTAGTCCAGGCCCCAACGAACCTGGGTGCGTGGATTGGTCCGCCAGTCCTTACCAGCCGATGCCATTTTGTGACCCGGAAGCGACTGCGGAATCCCGTAGGCGCCAGATGAGCCATTGTGGGCACGGTACTGCCAACGTGATTCCTTCGTCCACAAGAAGCGCAGGTCGCGGTACTGCTTCTTACCCCAGCCGTAGTGGCGCTTCATGAACTGCTTGGCATAGATCTTGGCGTACTTCGGGCTTGAGCGCTTGACTCGGGGTTCAATGGTGCGGTCATCCTTCAGACGCGCGTTGCGGGTCTTCTTGACCTTGAACTTCTTGACCTTCTTGGCCGCCTTCGCTGGAGCCTGCGGCGCTGCAGTGATGGAGCTAGCAGCACTGCCTGGGACCGCGGCAGCCGAAGTGGTCCCTGCTGGGACCGCAACCAGGCTTGCAGTTGCTACGACTGTTGCCAACCCCGCTGTCATAATGGTGCGCTTCATTCACTATCCCTCATCATGTGTCGCCCTGCCGACACAACTTGCCCGGGGTACTGCACGCGATCCCACGCGCAAGGGCGTGCTCCTCGTCGGAGGAGACAGGATCGATCGTGACGGGCCGCATCGGCTACTGCGATGCGGCGGCCTCACACCGATTCACGATTCGATACCGGGGTGGGCCGGGCCTGACTTGAGTACTCTTACCCCGAACACGGCCGCTTGCAATCACAACAACGCTGAAGGCGAATTAAGCGACAAATGGAACATAACGTCCCCTTTCCTACTGAAAGGGGGTCAGCTCGTCGGTGACAATTCCGACATTTCATCCTATGCCGTGACTCCGCTGTGACGCGTTCCATAGTCGTTATCCACAGCCAGACGCAACCAACAGTCGTTCAGCGAGGTGCCGCTAAATACTCGCAGGGACGTCGAGTAAGTCCGTCACTAGCGCAGCGATTGCCGACCTCTCCGACCGCTGCAACGTGATATGCGCGAACAGAGGATGGCCTTTGAGCTTCTCGATGACCGCTACCACCCCGTCGTATCGTCCGACTCGGAGGTTGTCGCGCTGGGCTACATCATGGGTGAGCACCACCCGTGCGTTTTGGCCAATCCGACTCAACACCGTCAACAGGACATTCCGCTCCAGTGATTGCGCCTCGTCGACGATCACAAAAGCGTCATGGAGAGAGCGCCCGCGAATGTGAGTCAGCGGCAACACTTCCAACATGTCCCGTTCGACAATTTCATCCACGACCGCCGGGGTCGTGATCGTCCCGAGGGTGTCGAATACGGCCTGACCCCAAGGCGACATCTTCTCGCCTTCACTGCCCGGCAGATACCCCAACTCTTGGCCCCCGACGGCATAGATCGGCCGAAAAACGATCACCTTGCGGTGCTGTTGGCGCTCCATGACCGCCTCGAGGCCAGCCGCCAAGGCCAGCGCCGACTTACCAGTCCCTGCCTTCCCACCGAGAGATACAATTCCCACACTCGGGTCAGTGAGCAGATCCACGGCAATCCGCTGCTCAGCACTGCGACCCACGAGCCCGAAGACATTCGTCTCCGAACGGACCAGTTGTAATGTCTTGTTCACCGACACCCGCGCCAGAGCAGACGACGAACTCGACAACAGCACGACGCCGGTGTGGCACGGCAACTCCCGCGCGATCGGGTCCTCGATCGTCCCAGCGTCGTAGAGTTCGTCAATGACCGTGGACGACACCGGATGCTCGGTCATCCCTGTCCAGCCACTGCTCACGGCCAGTTCAGCACGATATTCTTCAGCGTCCAAGCCCACTGCGGACGCCTTGATCCGCATCGGTAAGTCCTTGCTGACCACCACCACGGATTGACCGTCTGCTCGCAGGCCAGCGGCCACCGACAGGATCCGCGCGTCGTTAGTTGAGTTGCGGAACCCGCTCGGCAAGTGGGTCTGGTCTTGGTGGTTGAGTTCGACGACCAGCTCGCCACCGGCCGGGAGTGGGACCACATGATCGAGGCGTCCGTGGTCGACCCGCAGGTCGTCGAGGAGGCGCAATGCTTGCCGAGCGAAGTAGCCAAGCTCGGGGTGGCTACGTTTGTTCTCGAGTTCGGAAATCACCACCACGGGCAAGACAACCGTATGCTCATCGAAACGGTGGATCGCATAAGGATCACTGAGCAGAACGCTGGTGTCGAGCACATACGTACGCTTCATAGCTCTCCTCGACGGCGATTGCCTCGCCAGGCCCGCGCCCGGCCGTTACTGGCACGCTACCGATCACAACCGAGTAATCCACGCATTGATCGTTTGCGCGTGGCGAGGAGTTAGGAAGATCGGCGATCTATGAGCCGTACCGACGCTGCCGCTGAGCGTAGGCGCGCAGCGCTCGCAAGAAGTCCACCTTGCGGAAATCGGGCCAGTACGCTTCACAGAAATAGAACTCCGAGTGGGCGCTCTGCCACAGTAGGAATCCCGACAGGCGCTGCTCACCGGATGTCCGAATCAACAGGTCAGGGTCGGGCTGGCCCTTCGTGTACAAGTGCTCGCCGATGTCGTCGGCGTCGAGCGACTCGGCCACTTCGTCGATTGTGACGCCAGCGGCGGAACGTTCACGCAACAGTGCCCGCACAGCATCCACGAGCTCCCGGCGGCCGCCGTAACCCACTGCGATGTTGACGGTAATGCCATCCACGCCTTGGGTGTCTACATCGGCCTGGCGCAGGGTCGCAGCGGTCGATTCAGGCAGCAGGTCCGAAGCGCCGACCGGATGAATGCGCCAGCGATGTTCCCGAGCCAGCTCTTCGACGGTCGAACCAATAATCTCCAGAAGCGGCTCGAGTTCTGCCACTGGCCGACACAGATTGTCGGTGCTCAGCAACCAGAGTGTGACAACCTCGACACCGACGTCGTCACACCATGAGAGGAACTCGGCAATCTTCGCCGCCCCTGCCCGGTGACCCTGGTCGCTTCCCGCCCCTTTAGTGGAGGCCCAACGGCGATTGCCGTCAAGGACGACGCCGACGTGCCGGGGCAACTTTCGCCCGGACAACTGGCCCGTGAGGTTGCGTTCGTATACCCCATATACGACGTCCCGAATTCCCACCTGCCGATCCTCCCATGCCTCGCCACTTTTCGCGGCGCTCCCCTCACGCTTGACGGTGAGTAAGTTGTGCCTTCAACTGTTCGGTTGTCGTCGCTGGCAGTTCGCACTCGTTATGTCGGCAAACGTAGGCGCGGGGATCGCCTTCATCACTCACGCGGCCGACGAACACATCGGGGACAGCGGCCACCGGAGGAAGGTCCGTGAATAGTTGCCCGCCCGGGTTCGACAGCGACTCAGTGACTCCTGACGGGGCTCGGCTGGTCAGTTGTCCCGGTCGAGGCGACCAACGGGCCAGCCATTCCAACTCGTCGGCCCCCGGTGACAGGACGACCTGAGTCGGCCCGTCAATGCTGACCACTGCGTTGACGAGATGCCAGCCCCCGAATCGGGGAGCGTGGCTGGCGAAACTGCTGACGTAGGAGAGCCCGCAGTCGATCGTTCGGCCCCGGTCTGGTGTCGGACGGTAGGACCCGAGGGCGAGCAACGCGGTGGTCGCGAGCGCGGTCCCCGACGGGAAGGCCATGTCACTGGGGTCGCTCATCCTGACGGGAACGTCAGTTGCCTGGCTCGGGGCATCGAAGAACCTTCCCTCAGGGTCGGTGAATTCTCTCACCATGACATCTGCGATCTGTTCGGCCCGATCGAGCCAGGAGTAGTTACCGGAGGCCCCAGCGAGGCGGACGAATCCGTCGATGATTCCAGCGTAGTCCTCGAGCAACCCGGCCACACCGGTTCGCTGGCCGCCGCGGGATACTCGCCAGACCACCCCGTCGGCATCCACATGGACTTCGAGCAGATAGCGAGCGGTAGTCTCGGCGACCTGCAAAAGGTTCGGCTGTCCGAGCACGTGAGAGGCATCGACCAGGGCTGCAATCGCCTGACCATTCCAGGCGGCCACCACTTTGTCGTCGACCCTAGGCTGGGGCCGTTGGCGTCGGGCAGCGAGTAATTGTTGGCGAATGCCCTCCCACCACTGGGGGTCGACTGACTGTTGGAACTGCGGCACCCTACCTCCGAGCCCGACTTCAGGTGGGCCATCAAGTCGGCACAGTTGCAGCACCTTGGCAAAGTCGCCGGGATCGGTGACGACTGCGCTGACCTGTTCTGCCGTCCACAGGTAAGCCGCCCCTTCAGCCGACGGTTCGTCCGGTCTCGGCGGGGAATCGGCATCAACAGCGGTGGCGAACCCGCCCCCGGCTAACCTCAAGTCGTCGAGAAGAAATCGAACGATACCCTCCGCGGCTCGCCAGAACTCGGCGCCAGCCGGATCGGTTCGCAGCTCATCGGCGTGCCCGGGCAGCGCTGGGCGAATCCACGCGGTGCGGCGCAATGCTTGAACATAGCAGCGCAACAGCAGCACGTTGTCATAGATCATTTTCTCGAAATGGGGGACGGTCCAGGCTCGGTCGACACTGTAGCGGCAGAACCCACCTCCGATTTGGTCGTGGATCCCCCCGCGCGACATCGCCTCCAGATTCGCGAAGGCCATCATCGGGGCTCTCCGGTCGTCAGTGATTGCGGCGCAGTGCAAGAGAAACATCACCACGTTGCCAGCTGGGAATTTCGGCTCCGAACCCCATCCGGGATGGGCTGCGTCGTAGTCATGAGCGAGAGTGTCGACTGCACTGGTCACCGCCGCCTGCAGCGACGGGTGCAGGGAATCTCGGGCAGCGACTATCCGAGCGGGGGCGGCACCAACGGTTCCCAATCTGTTCTGCTCGAGGCCTTGATGGACTTGCTCCGCAACCCGCCGAACTTCTTGGCGCCGCTCACGCCATGCACGTGTGATGCCAGCGAGGACATCCCCGAACGAAGGAGACGCCGCGGTGACGACCGGGGGGAGGTACGTCGCCGCATGGAATGGCAGCCGATCGTGGTCGACGAACGCGTTGAGTGGCCATCCGCCGCAGCCAGTGAAGGCCTGCAACGCGGCCATGTACATACTGTCGACGTCGGGGCGTTCTTCGCGATCGACTTTGATTGCTACAAACTGCTCGTTGATGGTGGCGGCCACGCGGGGATCGCTGAATGATTCACGAGCCATCACATGACACCAATGACAACTGGCGTAGCCGATGCTTACCAACACGGGCACATCACGGCGACGGGCCTGTTCGAAAGCGTCGTCGGACCACGTCCACCAATCGACCGGGTTGTCGAGGTGGCTGAGCAGATACGGCGAGAGGACATCGCGCTGTTCGGGTGTCAGATCACGCAGTCGAGGCATACGCTCACGCTACGCGGCGTGGAGGCACCCGACACACGACGACCCGTTCACTGCCAGACAAAGCGCAGAGATGACTGCCTCACAATGAGCTCGTGGGGAGCGACCATGTCGATTCCTGTTTCTCCCGCCAGGAAGCGATCGACTCCCTGGACTATCAGTCGACCCGTGTTCACCGCCATCATCGACATCGCGCTGGTCGGCGGATTGGTTTGGGCTTCCAGCGTCGCCTCCCCTCGACCCACCACGATGACGTCTTGGGGGACGTCCGCGCCAGCGGCCCGAATCGCATCGAGCACCGGTCCGGGAAATGGCAGCATAAGAAAAACCGAGTCGGCACCGTCGCCCACCGCCGCGCGGCCGCGCGGGCCGCGTCTTCGGCCGAGAAGTCGACGAGATACTCGGTGACGGTGATCCCCTGGCGAGCCCCAGCGGCCCCGGTAGCGGCACTACCTGCCTGCGAATAGTTGTCGGGTTGGCGATGGCGAATGATTCCGAGACGTCTTGCGCCTTGGTCCACGAGATGATTCACGAGGTCGTGAGCGATCGCGTCTTGGTCGTGGGACAGTTGTGCCACGACGGTGGGGGACCGACTGTGGAATCCGGCGGCGAACACCGGGGTGCTGGGGAACCGCAACTCGTGATCACTCCGCGTGTCACCTGGCTTTCCCTTGGCCCGCAAATTGGGCTAGATTGCGCATGTGTCTGATGACTCACCTCAACCAGCGGCTCTTGAAAGTTCCAGCAGTTCAACTCACCCTGCTCCTCACCCCCACCCGGTACGCCGGGCACTGATCGGGATCATGGCCGTGTTCGGGGTGGTCGCATTCGTGGCGGGGGTCGGGGTCGTCAGCTTCGTCACTTTCGAGTCGTGGAACACGGGCCGCACGATCGGCAGCGAACAGTCAGCGCTCGATCCGTTCTACACCCCACCGGCGGAACTGCCCGACAGTCCGGGCGTGATCATTCGCTCGGAACCGCTCGGAACCGACGTTGACAACGGAACCGGCTACCGAATTCTCTATACGAGCTTGGATTCTGCGAACCAGGTCGTTGCCGTCGGTGGCATGGTCTTTCTGCCGTCGACACCCGCTCCTGCCGGGGGACGCAAGGTTGTCGCTTGGGCCCACCCCACTGTCGGGGTGGAGCCCCAGTGCGCACCTTCACGCAACTCCAACCCTCTCCAAGACACCCAGACGTGGCTGCCAGCCATGCTGGCGCAGAACTACGTCGTTACTGCCACCGACTACTATGGGCTCGGGACACCCGGACCACTCACTTACCTCATTGGTCAGCAGGAGGCTAAGGATGTGGCCTACAGCGTGGTGGCCGCGGGCACGTTGCCGGACGCATCCACGTCCCAAGATTGGGCCGTGTGGGGCCATTCCCAGGGCGGTCACAGCGCTCTGTGGACCGCCGCACTGGCGGAACGACTCATACCTGACTACAACTTGGTGGCCGCTGGCGCTGCTGCCCCGGCCGAACAGCTCACCTCGATCGTCGAGCAGCAGTGGAACCAGGTGGTCGGATGGGTCATCGGCGTCGAAGCGGTCAACTCATTCCAAGCCGCCTATCCCGAGTTTTCGCTACTCGATGACCTCACCACCGCCGGTCACGACTTCATGGGCTTCGTCAACTCCAAGTGCATCATCGGGGCCGCACTCGAGTCGCAAGTCTTGGAAGAAACAGTCGGCCAATTTTTTGCGAGCAACCCGCTCGAGGATCCCGAATGGGTGGCGGTAGTGGATCAGCAAACACCACCCAACCCACCGAATGGGCTTCCGATCTACCTCAGCGAAGGCACCAAGGACACCGTCGTGCTCTCAGGCACGAACGCGCAACTGCAAGTGGAATGGTGTGCGGCTGGCGTACCGATGACAGTTGACTGGCTCGGCAATGTCGGCCACATGCAGGTGGCATTGGCGAGCGGGCCGTCGTTCGTGCAGTGGGTCAGCGAGCAGTTCCAGGGCAATCCACCGAAACCCAACTGCGACTTCCCGCCAGCCTACCCACCGACTGAGCCACCCACGATCGATCCGTCCGTACAGCAGCGAGCCGACGAGCTCAAGCAGCAGTACCCGTTGCCGCCCCTGCCGGAACCGTTGCGGACCACCAGTCGCCCTTAGCCCGTCCCGAGCCCGGCCAACCCTGTCGGGCGTCGTCGGGAACGAAGTGGCCTACCGACGGGCTCGGCTGTCGGTCCCGGAGTCCTGCCCCACGTTTAGGCAGCAGTTGCAGATCCGGGCACTCGGACCTTTCGGAATGGATGCGCTTGGACCTCGGCCAAAGTGCTGCGCAGGACGCTGTCATATGGCTTGAGTCGCCGCGATACCTCGATGATGGCCCGGGTGGCGCGGCGGGCTCCGCTGAGGCTGAGTGGGCGCCCGTCGTACCCGTAGAGGGTGATCGCCCAATGTGGCAGCAGAGAGAGGATCCCGTCCTGGATGACGACCAACGGAATGGTCTTGAGGGGATTGCCCCACAGCTCGGGCTTGCGCAGCGGCCGGGCCGATGCGGCTGCGGGTAAGGTGAGGGCGAGCCATTCCTGGGCGGCATCGATGTAGTCGTCGAGTTCGGCCCGCGATGCTGGCAGTTCGGCTGCGCTCAGTCCCACCAGTTCAGCCGAGCGGAACTGTTCCCTGATGAAAGTATCTTGTTCGACGGCGCTCAAGGATGGCCCGAACGCCTCCGCCGCCCTCAGCACACCCCACACGAGCGTGTTGTGGGTCCACGCCAGCCATTCAGGATTGTCGGCCTCCAGCACCTCACCGGTTTGTGGATCGGTCCACTTCGCGTGGGCGTGCATCCGCCGCACGGCAGCGCCCGCAGCATGGGAGTGCACCGTGTCGGCGAAGGTCGTCGTCAAGATGAACTGTCCGGTCAGTTCGGCCCGGCGTTCCGGGTCGATCGCGTTGGACGACACCTTGTCGAACAGTCTCATCATGGCTGGGTTGAGGGCTTGCAGTTGGACGGCAGCGACCATGCCAAGCTGCGCGGACGGGTCGAGATAAAGCTTCCAGGTCACCGAACCCGGCCCGAACAGCCCGTCATCAACGCGATCAGGGAAACTCCCGGGTCCCGTCACCGGAGTCGACGTCGACGAGTCAGTAGTAGCCATCCTGCAAGTCTAGTCGGTGTCACTGCCGCGCCATCAGACGCTCGGACTCAGCTCCTCGAACACGGTTCCTTCTGGCAGTCGACGCCGCATCACGTCGGCGGCTTGGGCGTTGCGGTCGACGAGCAAGAATGTCCGCCCGAGTTCGAATGCAGCGACACCTGTCGTCCCGCTGCCTGCGAATAGGTCCACCACTAGTCCGCCCGGAGGGCAACTCGCCGCGATGATGCGACGCAGGATGCCTAACGGCTTCTGAGTCGGATAGCCCGTCTTTTCTTGACCGGTGGGCGACACGATGGTGTGCCACCATACATCCGTCGGGAGCTTGCCCCGTGCCGCCTTCTCCGGTGTGACCAGTCCGGGAGCCATATAGGGCTCCCGGTCGACCTGTTCACTGTCGAAGTGGTACTGCGCGGGGTCCTTGACGTAAACCAGGATGGTGTCGTGCTTCGTCGGCCAACGGCTCTTACTCTTGGCCCCGTAGTCGTAAGCCCAGATGATCTCGTTGAGGAAACTGTCCCGACCCATGAGGGCGTCGAGCATGACCTTGGCGTAGTGCGCTTCGCGATAGTCGAGGTGCAAGTAGAGCGTGCCGTTCGGAGACAAGAGCCGAAGTGCAGCCGCGATTCGTGGCTCCAGGAAACCCCAGTAGTCGTCGAACTCGTCGTCGTACTCGCGCAAGGCCCCGCGGACAGTGTCATAGCCGTGCCCCGCGAACCCCATTCGGCTGCTGTCGGGATTGCGCTGGCTTCGCGTGATCTGCCTCGCCTGTCGGCGGCCGGTGTTGAAGGGCGGGTCGAGGTAGATGAGGTCGGCAATGCCGTCGGAAAACTGGGCAGCAGCCGTGAGGTTGTCTCCCAACACAACGAGTCCCGGGTCAGGCAGCCTCGGAGAGTGAACCACCTCTGTCACGCTAGCACCGTCCCGGCCGGGTCAGACCGTACCGGCGCCGGCAACTCCTTGCCCGGCGAGAGCAGTTGCCATTGCTCCCCCATCGGCGGTGTGACAGTTTAGTGCCATGTTCGCCAACGATTCCTTCATCGACGACTTCATCCAACGAGCCGCCATGCGCATCCGAGGTGGGGGTGCCGAACTCGGTGAGCTTGCCGCAATCGGTGCGAGCGCTGACGACGGTGGCGTCTCGGCAGCAGTGGCAGCTTGCATCCAACGCAGTCGGGCATTGGTGGAGCAAGCCACGGTGAGCGAGCGGTCGGGTCACTTGGTCAGCGCTCGGGACTGCTCGTTGCGGGCGTCGACCTACTACGACTTGGCGAGTTGGTGGCTCTACGGCGCACCGGTGGATGATCGGCTGCGCGACGCGGCCACCCTGTCCGACGATGCGTTCGCCTCGGCGATGAGATTGTCCTCCCACCAGGCGACCTTCTTCGACGTTCCCGGACCGGATGGTTGCCTCATGCCAGCATGGTTCCTACGTCCGGCGGGAACCACGACTCCGAATCGCACGATCCTGCACACCAACGGCTACGACTCGAACGTTCACGAAATGTACTTCGCGCATGCTGTGGCGGCTCTGGATCGCGGTTGGAACGTGGTCCTCTTCGACGGGCCAGGCCAGGGCCGCAACCTCGTCCGGGACGGCATCCACATCCGACCCGACTGGGAGAACGTCGTGCGGCCCATGCTGGACGCGATGCAATCGTGGCCCGGCATCGACCCTGATCGCGTGGTGTTGTCCGGCTGGAGCTTCGGTGGCCTGCTCGCGCCTCGCGCCGCCGGCGTTCTCTCCGACCGGCTCGCTGCGGTGGTGGCCGATCCCGGACAGTGGGACCAAAGAGAAGC
>CBFGTA010000004.1:0-45979 GCA_965651595.1 uncultured bacterium
ATGAGCAAGCGAGGCCGCAAACGCCGTGCCCGGAAGAAGAACGGCGCGAACCACGGCAAGCGTCCCAACGCCTGAAACTCGGACTGGTCCTTCGGCGTCGGGTGCGGCGTCGGACAACCCGCAGGCATCGGACCGTTGCGGATCAGTTCTGGCGGGAGGGAGCCTGTGAGTTCGCCGTGTCCGAGCACATGTTTTGCATGAACGTCAGCACGCGCGACCGCACGTCGCTGGGGACGCTCTCACAGCCGCACGCCCGGTGAATAGCGTCCTTCAACTGTTGTTCATCGTCGCGTAGCCGTCGACAAGGCCCGCAGTCGGCGAGGTGCTCCTCGATGCGGGTGCACATGTCACCGGTGAGCTCACCGTCGAGGAGTTCCCAAATGTGCTCTTGCGCCTCGACGCAAGGCCCGCCCGAACAGGGGCCAATTGACTCATTGGCAACCATCAGTGGATCGCGTTCATCGCTCATCGCGATTCTCCTTCGGGGTTCGCCACGCCAAATCCGCGGTCGCGGGCGTAGTCAGCCAATAGTTCACGTAGCTGGCGTCGGCCGCGGTGCAGCCGCGACATGACTGTGCCGACCGGAGTCCCCATCATGGTGGCGATGTCCTTGTACGGAAATCCTTCGACATCTGACAAGTAGACAGCGATGCGGAAGTCCTCGCCGAGAACAGCGAAGGCACGTTTGATGTCGTCATCAGGAAGCTTGCTCAGCGCCTCCGACTCGGCCGACCTCAGGCCCGACGACATGTGGGATTCAGCCGCCGCCATGTGCCAGTCCTCAACGTCCTCGTTCGAGGAGATCTGGGGGCGGCGCTGCTTCTTGCGATAGCTGTTGATGTACGTATTCGTGAGAATCCGCATCATCCAGGCGCGGGCGTTGGTCCCGGGCGTGAACTGATGGAACGACTTGAATGCCCTCTCCAGTGTTTCTTGAACCAGATCGGCAGCATCGTCGGGATTGCCAGTGAACCGCAACGCGCCGCCGTAGAGCACATCCATCAGCGGCACGATCGTGTCGGAAAACCGAGTCGCCCGCTCGGCTGGCGACTCTGCGTCCACATCGACGACGAGGTCATCGGTCAGCGATCCACTGTCGCCGAGGTCGGCGTCTGGAGCCCAGATTCCATCCGGGTCGCTGGCAGCCATAACTGTAGAGGCTAGCGCCTCCGACGGCACAACGCGTTCCATCGTCCCCATCACCGTTCCTCAACTCCTCGTCGTGTCGCCGACAGCACCGCGGCTAGCGCTCAGGTGACAAACCGCGGTTGGACCAAGAACTGCCACCTGTCCGTCGAACAAGACACACCGCTGATTTGTTCCGTAGTCCGCGCAGCGCGCCGAGAGGCAGTCAGGCGGCGTCGACGAATTTCTGGATCTGCGGCACTGCTGGATCTGCGGCACTATGGGGGCATGTGTGGACGCTTCGTACGAGCTGCCGATCGGTCGGCGATTTCGGCGGCATTTGACGCCTCACCCGTTCCTGATCTACCCGAGTTGCAGCCGGACTTCAACGTCGCTCCCACTAAGCACAGCTATGTCGTCGTTGCGGGCAGCGAGCGAACAGGCCACCGGCGCGAACTGGTGGCGGCGCGGTGGGGACTGGTTCCGAGCTGGGCGAAGGACTCGTCGATTGGCAACCGCATGATCAATGCGCGGGCGGAGACTGCCGCCAGCAAGCCATCGTTCCGATCAGCTTTCAAGAAGCGCCGGGTCATTGTTCCGGCCGACGGCTACTACGAGTGGTACCGACCAACCGAAAACGGCGGCCGATCGAGTCCCAAACAGCCCTACTTCATTCATCCCAGCGACGGTCAGTACATGGCCATGGCAGGACTGTGTGAGCTATGGCGCGATCCTGCTGTTCTCGACGACGACGCTCCCGGAGCGTGGTTGCGGACGTACACGATTCTCACCTGTCCCGCCAACGAACGACTCCAGTTCATTCATGACCGCATGCCCGTGATGATTCGGTCCGATGAGTGGGACTCGTGGCTCGATCCCGACCAGCCCAACCCGCGACTCGACGAGTGGGCAGTTCACGACGCGGCGGCCTTGCAGGCGCTACCGGTCTCCACTGCGGTGAACAACGTCCGTCACAACGGCCCTGAACTCATCACACCCATCGAACTCGACGGTTGATCGTGACCCAACGACATCTCCCGGCGTCTAACCGGACACATCTACCACCGTCCACAGTCCGTTAAGCTCGCCCCATGGACCCCGACTTCTGGCCAGCGCCGCTAACACCGGAGCCGGTCCGTGCCGCAGTCACTGTTCCCGGGTCCAAATCGGTCACGAATCGCGTCATCCCATTAGCGGCACTGTCGCAAGAGCCCGTCCGGATTCATCGACCGTTGGTTGCACGCGACACCCTCTTGATGCTGGCAGCCATTGAACGGCTCGGCAGTGAAGTGAGTCGCTGTGGCCCCGACGACGATCCCGATGCCGAGTGGCTGGTGGGCCCGGCCAACTGGTCCAACAGCGCCCACATCGACTGCGGACTCAGCGGAACAGTGATGCGATTCGTGCCACCGATCGCCGCCTTGGGTTCAGTCCCGTTCTCGTTCTTCGGCGACCCCCACGCGGCCGCCCGACCACTGCGCCCGCTGCTCGACGTTCTGCGCCAGCTTGGCTGCCGGGTGGATCCGGACACCGCAAACCGCTTGCCGTTCAGCATTACCGGTCACGGCTCGTTACCCGGGGGAACCGTCCAACTCGACGCCTCGGCAAGTTCCCAGTTTGTCAGCGCCCTCCTCCTCGTCGGCGCCCGGTGCGACCAGACACTCACGGTGCGACTCGACCCGCCCCATGTCCCCAGCCTGCCCCATATCGAGATGACAACGCAGTGTCTTCAGCTCGCCCGAGCGACTGTGACTACCGAATCCGCACCGGACGTTTCACCCCGCGCGTGGAAGATCGAACCAGGCCCGCTGCAATTGCCACAGTTGACTGTCGAGCCCGACATCTCCAACGCAACGGTATTCATCGCTGCCGCCCTGGCAACCGGCGGACAAGTCCTGATTCGCGACTGGCCACGCCAAAGTCTGCAACCGAGTGACCAGATTGTCTCCGCTTTCGAACAACTTGGCGCGATCGTGACGCCAAGCGAAGAGGGAATGGCGTTCAATGGCGACGGCCACATCCGCGGAGGGGATCTGGACCTTTCTCAGATCGGCGAAGTGACCCCCACTGTAGCGGCCCTCGCGCTATTCGCTGATTCTCCGACAGTCCTGCGCGGAATCGGTCACCTGCGAGGACACGAAACGGACCGACTCGACGCTCTCTGCCGAGAGATCAACCGCCTAGGCGGAACCTGCACAGCCACAAGCGACTCGCTCACCATCACTCCTCGCAAGCTGGTCGGGACTGACCTGCGCACCTACGACGACCACCGCATGGCGACCTTCGCGGCGATCGTCGGCCTACGCGTTCCGAACGTACGGATTGAGAACGTGGGAACCACGCAGAAGACGTTTCCCCGCTTTGCCGAACAATGGGCGGCCGCCGTCAAGGGTGGGTCGACTCCGCGAGGGGACGGACCCGAGTGAACCCGGTGTACCGATCCACCGCCGGAATCGACGAGGACACCTTCGGACTCCGACCCACAAAGCGTTCGCGTCCGCGTTCGAAACAACGACCCGCCCACTCCGATTCGGTCCCTGGCACGGTGACGTCGATCCACCGGGGTCGGTATCTCGTGATGGTTGGCGACAGTCCCTCCCCCACTGCCGTCACGTGCATGAAAGCGCGTGAACTCGGACGCCTCGCGATCGTGGTGGGCGATCACGTGGACGTGGTGGGTGATACCAGCGGAGCACCGGATTCTCTCGCCCGCATCGTGGCAGTGTCGGCCCGTACGACGCAGCTGCGACGGACCGCCGATGACGACGACCCTTACGAACGCGTGATCGTTGCCAACGTCGACCAGCTCGCGATTGTTGTCGCCGCCGCCGATCCTCCCCCTCGAATCGGGCTCATCGACCGATGCCTGGTGGCGGCCTATACCGAGGGAATCGAACCGCTGATAGTGGTAACCAAGACCGACCTCGCCGACACCAAAGACCTCACCGAGCTGTACTCGCCTCTCGGAGTACGAATTCGCGAGCTCGGTTACGACGCCTCCCGCACTGTGTCGGAAGCGGGAGTCAGCAACCTCAAGGAGAGTCTGGTCGGTTCAGTGTCGGTTTTAGTCGGACACTCCGGAGTCGGCAAATCCACACTCGTCAACAGGTTGGCGCCAACTGCTGATCGGTTGACCGGCTCGGTCAACCGCGTCACTGGCCGGGGACGCCACACGTCCACGTCAGCAGCGGCCTGGCCTTTGAGCGAGGGCGGCTGGGTCATAGATACGCCCGGCATCCGCTCGTTCGGATTGGCTCACATCACGAGCGGCGACGTGGTTGCGGCGTTCGACGACCTTGCCGAAGCGACCCGTGAGTGCCCTCGGGGCTGCCGCCACCGCGGGCCGGAGTCCCACGATGAGTGCGCCCTCGACGCGGCAGTCGCTGATGGACTTGTGCCTACCCAAAGACTTGACTCCGTGCGGAGGATAGTCTCAGTTCTCGACGACTCACCGACTAGCCTGTAGTTCTGAGGCGATCACGGGAGACACGGGCAAAGGGGCGGATATGGCCGAGACCGATCTGGGCGTCGCCCTCGCGATTGCCGACCTGGCGGACGCGAAGACCCTCCCCGCTTTCCTCCGTCGCGACTTTCACGTCGACTACAAGGCGGATACTAGCCCTGTCACGGAAGTTGACCGCGAGACCGAACAACTCGTGCGCAGGCTGCTCCAAGACGCTCGACCATCCGATGACATTGCGGGCGAAGAGTACGGCGGGACGACCCCATCGTCTCACCGACAGTGGATCATCGATCCGATCGACGGAACCAAGAATTTCGTGCGAGGCGTCCCGGTATGGGCAACTCTGATTGCCCTCGTGGTTGACGGCAACCCCAGCATAGGAGTAGTCAGCGCCCCGGCCCTCGGCAGACGCTGGTGGGCCAGCGATGCTGGCGGCGCGTGGATGAAGCTGTCGGTCAGCGGAGCCTCGAGCGCGCCAGTGCGGCTGTCAGTGAGTGCCGTGGACTCGCTGGACCAGGCATCGTTGTCGTACTCAGATGCGATTGGATGGCAGGAGTTGCATGGGGCGAACCTCGGCGAGGTGTCATCGCATTTCGCGCGAACGCGTGCCTACGGCGACTTCTACTCGCACATGCTGGTGGCTGAAGGTGCCGTCGACGTCTCGGCCGAACCCGAACTGAACGCGTGGGACATGGCGGCGCTGGTTCCGATCCTTAGCGAGGCTGGCGGTGCGGCGACCGCGTTCGACGGCCGAAATGCTCTGGCAGGTGGGTCGCTCTTGTGCTCCAACGGCCGCTTACATGCAGCCGCCCTGTCGCTGGTTCGGCCATCTAGCCAACCAACTGAGTCCGACGTCCCTTAGCCTCCTGTTGTGCCGCCGCGGTAGTGGCCGTAGTCGAGAGAGGCGATCTCGGCCTCCTCGGCCTCGATTCTTTGCTCAGTCTCCGGATCGACTCCAGGATCATCAGGGCCACGACGGGGGTTGGTCTTGACCCAGAACTTGATCACGACGTACACGATGGACACCACTGGAACGGCGATCACAGCGCCGAACAGCCCCACCAGGATGGTTCCTGCCGCCACCGCTACGGCGACGGCCAGGGGGTGAATGTGGACGGCCTTACTCATCACCAGCGGCTGCAAGACGTGACCCTCAAACTGCCCCACCAGGAAGATCCCCACCAGCACGACGAGGGCAATCACCGGACCCCGCGCAGCGAGCGCCACGATGACGGCTGCGAACATGGCGACGGGAGCACCGATGAGGGGAATAAAGGTGCCGAAGAACACAAGCAGCGCCAATGGCAGGGCCAGGGGAACCCCGAGAATCAACAGCAGAATCGCGACAATGACTGCGTTGGACCCGGCGACGATGATGATTCCCCGCGTATAGCCCGCGAAGCTGCGCCAGGCCATCTGGCCTGCCCCGTCGATGCGTGCCCGGGTGGTGCCGCGGAAAGGGCTGATCCCCCACTGCCAAATCTCGCGACCGCCATGGAGGAAGAAGATGCTGGCGAAGAGCGCCAGGGCTGCGGCTACGAGGATTTCGGTCACTGCACCGAGTTGACCCACTGCCCCGGCAGCGATCGTCCCACGATTCTCGTTGAGCCAGGTGATGAAGTCATTCCACCACTGGGTCAACTGGGCGTCGTCAATGTTCAAGGGAGGCCCCTGGATCCACGTCTGAATCTGAGCCAAGCCTTGTGAGAACTGATCGACCAAGATCGACCACTCGCCTGCAACCTGAGTGGCAATGAACGTCACCACGGCGGCAAATCCGACCACCAGAATGATCAGAGACAAGGCGACCGCTACGACTCTGGGAAGAAATCGGTCGAACACCTTGACCAGTGGCGACAGCAACGCAGACACAATCAGCCCCACGAACATTGCCACCATGACTAGTTGCAACTGGGCGACGATACTGAGAACAACCGCTGCCACGGCGATAAGTACCAGGATTCGCCAACCGTAGCCAGCAGCCAGCTTCAAGCCCTCGGGAACATTGGGGCCACCTTCAGGAACGCTGGTGCGCGTTGACTCTCGAGTATCACTCACGGCCACATCCTGCCACTGCGCACCTGCCACCGTCTCCTGGAATCGGAACCCGCTCGCTGCCACCACCCAGTGGGGAGGGTCTGCCACCACTGTGCCTTCGTCGGGGATAATTGGAACGATCCCACGACTTCGTATCGCAACTCGCCGTTTCAGAGTTCCACAGTTCGGGAAGAATCGCAAGGTACGGTCACAGGGTCAATGCAGTCGGATGGCAAGAAGTAGCGACCCTGCCATCCCACGGCCAGGAAGACAAGGTGAATTTTGGTGTCATCGTCGCCTCAGCCCCCAGGCCCTCCGGTTGTCGACCTGCGCAGCCCGGACCATCAGGGACTAGGAGCCACGATCTCAGGAGCGACTGGATGCGCTGAGTTGCTCGTGGGATCACTGCCCTACCCGGCTGTCGTCCTCGATCTCGCCGGCCACCTATTGTTCGCGAATCCGGCAGCGGTTTCCGCCTATGGTCTGGTCGTCGAATCCGCCGGGAAGTCCTGGGAGTCTTTGGTCGAAACTACTTTCGGTTCGGCGACTCAACGTGCAGAGGCCCTCTCCACACTCATGCGAGACGGATCTTGGGCGGGGCGAGCCCGACAGCTCTGGGCCGACGGCACTTGGCACGACATCGACGCCACCGCAACCGTTGTACCGGTAGTCCCGCCGTCTGCAGATCCCGAATCCATGTCGAAGGGCTGGCTTGGGTCCCAAGAGAGTGTCGTGATTGCCTTTGCCCACGACGTAACCCCGGTGCGTCAGGCCGAAGCGGATGCCGCTCGACAGGCCGAATTCGCGCGACTTGTTGTGGACTCACTGCCGGGACGGACCTGCGTAATCGACAGTGCAGGTGACGTCGTGTCGGTCAACGCTCGATACGCCCACGAAGGGCCGCTAGGGACAGGAAAGGCGACCGGTCCGACCGTGGGTCGCAGCTACGTGCGGTGGTTACGCACGGAGGTCTCCGACGAGGTCGCCGACCACCTGTGCGACCTGCTGACCAATCATCGCTCGGAGTTTTCGGCAGAGATCGACAGCTCCGCGCGCGGCCTCCACACCTGGACTGCCATCGAGGCCACGCCACTACGCCACGCTGGGGGGGGAGCGGTGATTCACCACGAAGACATCACTGAGCGCAAGCGAGTAGAGTCGGCACTCACCAAGCAAGCGACCCATGACCCCTTGACCAGCTTGCCGAACCGGGCGCTTCTGGCCGAACGGCTCAGTCACTGCCAGGAAGAGGCAGCCCGAACGAACGCCGCAGTCGCCGTCCTCTTTTGCGACCTTGACGGATTTCGGGAAGTCAACAACACCTACGGCCATGTCGCCGGAGATGAACTGCTCGTCATTCTGGCCCGCCGGCTCCGATCCGTGTGTCGAGCCACAGACACGGTCGCGCGAATCAGCGGAGACGAGTTTGCCATCGTGATGCGCCACGTCCACAGCCGCGAACAGGTTCAAGACGTTGCCGGACGAGTCATTGCGGCCTTGTCGGAACCAGCTCACCTTGGTGATCACACCGTGGTAGCCGGTGTGAGTATCGGATTGGTTCTCGCCGACTGCACTCCAGCCGGACCTACCGATGTGACCCGAGTCTTGGCCGATGCCGATCTCGCCATGTATGCGGCCAAGAGCGCCGGTCGCGGCCGGTGGGTGTGGTTTACCGAAGACTTGCGCCAGCGCCCGGCGACGAAATCGTAGAGCGACCACTGATAGCCATCTTCACGGACCGATCCGGCCGCAGAGTCACACCTGCAGCCGGATGTGGGTCGCACGGGCCGACCGGCAACATCACGAACCGCTTCCACAGTTCGGAGACGATCACGGCCCCTTCCGCGAGTGCCATCTCGCGACCAATGCACATCCGCGGCCCGAGGCCGAATGGAAAGTAGTTGCCGGTTGGTCGGCCTTGCTCACCCGAGAACCGGTCTGGCCGGAATGCGGTCGGCTGTGGCCAGGCAGACTCTCGTCGACCCATCACCCAGGGACTCATCAAGATCAGCGAGTCAGGGCCGACTATCGGGCCTCCGGGCAGTTCGTCGCCAGCGACACATCGACGAGTAACGACCCACGCTGGCGGGTACAGCCGCAGCGTTTCGCGCACCACACCAACAGCTAGTGCTCCGCCTTCACCAGCACTTGTCTGCCGCGATTCAGCCACCAGAGCCTCCAGCACAGACGGGTTCTTCCACAGCAACACCCACGACCAAACCAGAGCCGAGGCAATCGTCTCGTGGCCGGCGACGATGTGGGTAACCACTTCATCGCGAATCTGGCGCCGACCATTGGGGGCGTCGGCGAGACTCATCAGCCTGTCAAGGAAAACCGATGGTTCGCTACCGGCTTTACCCGCGTGTCGCATGAGCACGGCGACGGCTGCGTCGAGAGTGTGTAGTGCTCGCTGCAGTTGACTAACCGTGGGATCGAGCCGACCTGGCAGGATACGCACCAGCGGGTTGCGAGCGCGGGCCAGCACGACCTGCACTGCTTGTTCGGTGGCGTGCACGACGGGTCCGAGTTCGGCCGACCACCGCACACCGAACAAGGTCCGCGATAACACATCGAGCGACAGGTGCAACATTTCGGTTTCGAGATCCACGACCGTCGACCGACCCAATCGCCCCCAGCGATCACCCAGGTCATCGATAGCTGACGTGAAGTCGGGGCGCATCGCGCCGACAGCTGAGGAAGAGAACGCCGGAGACAAGGTTCGGCGACTCTGTTTCCAGGGCGGATCGTCGGCGGTCAACAAGCCCATACCAGCCACGACGGCCAGGCTGTCGTACTGGACGGTCCGCTTGTCGTAGGCGCCGTGGCTGCCGATGAGGACGTGCTCAATCGCGGCTGGATCACTGACGAGACACACGTCTCGTCGGGGTATCGGCATCCTCACGAAGGGACCGAAGGAGCGAGCGAGCGTGGACAAGAACTCGGGAGCGTCAACGAACGCTTGGCGGGCCCGACGCAACATCACCGCTGGCGGCACGTCGACCCACTGGCGAGCCAGCATCACACCTCCTGCGTTCCGAGCTCCAGCATGACACGTTCGACCCGAACCTCTCTTGCCCCAGTGTCTCGGCAAGGTGCGCCTTCACGGGTGTCAGGTCACAATAGAGCCGTGGCGGGATTCGCTGGACGGGTGGCACGGGAGTCGTTCCGAGCCGACTTGTCGGCAATGCGGACTGCCTCTGCGGCCCGAAGGGGGCTGGTGGTGTGTGCCACCCTCATCACCACCTACATCGTGTTCGGCCCCGTCATCGCGGCGTCCACTGCCACGAGCGCTCTGCTTGTGGGGCTCCTCGACAAGGGACGGTCACCGCGTGCCACGTGGCAACTCATGGCGGCGGGAACGGTTTTCATGGCCGTGGCCACTATCGCGTCAGGCCTGCTGGCCGGGTCGTTCGTGGCCATGCTTGGCTTGATGGCAGCGTTGGCTTTCTGCGCTGGCTTCAGCTACGCCATCGACCCTCGCCTCCCGCAACTATTCGTGTTCAGCGCGCTTCTCGTGGCCGGTCACCTAGTCGCACCGATGGAACTCGACGTGTCTCTCGTCGCGGCCACACTGACCGTCATTGCTGGCGGGTTACAGACTGGCTTGGCCTGGATTTCAGCACCGGTAGTCGGTGACCTGCCGGAACGACGGGTCGTCGCGGGGGCACTTGCGGCGGTGGGACGCCTAGCCGACACTGTCGCTCGAACCCCGCGCCAGGGCGCGACCGAAGCTTTGGTGGCGTCGTCGGCCCTGGCGGAAGCTGATTCCCTGATCGCCAAGACCGACCTGGCGACTTCGCACCGGCGCCGCTACGTGGAACTTCTCGCGGACGCCAACACAATTCGTCTCGAGGCCCGCGGGTTTGCCGCCCGCCGCAGGCTAGGCATCGCCACTGCAGGCGACAGTTCCACCGAAGCCGCATTCGCCGAAGCTGCTAAGCAGTTGAACGAGGCGGCCACCACACTGTCGGCGTGGATGCCCCCCCACCCGCTGCGCCGAGACAATCACCAGCCCCCAATATACGACTCACTCGCCACTGCGACACAGCCCGAGTCCTCTGGGGAATCGGAGACTGTCACTCAGACTGCCCTGCAGGTCAGAGCGGCCTTGAGTGACCTTCCGAGCCACCTCAACGATGTCATGATGACCCCTGCGTCACGGTCGCGTCGCCATCCTAAAGTCAGCGTGAGGCAAAGACTTGAAGCCGCGGCCCACTGGCGATCACGGCCCGTCTTCCAAGGTGCGCGAATGGCATTGGCGGCAGTCGTCGGAATGACGGTGGCGGAACTACTGCACCTCCCCCACGGTTCGTGGGTGGCTGTCACCGCGATCATGCTGCTGCGCCCCGATACCGGGCCTACTGTCCCCCGGGTGGCGATGCGCGCGGTCGGAACAGTCGTGGCGGTCGCCGCAGTGACCGGCATCGCGGCCCTCACCGGGAGCCATTCCGCTGTCTTGATCGCCGTGATCTGTGTCCTGTCGATCCTCATGTATGCGGTCATCGCGGTCAGCTACAGCGCCCAGGTCACGGCCCTGACCACGGTGGTCATCTTGCTCTTGTCGTTGGCAGGTTCCGATCCGGGAGAACTGGCTGCCACCCGTTTACTCGACGTCCTAGTCGGTTGCGTCCTCGCGATCGTCATCGCCATGCTCATCCCGATCTGGAGTCGATCCAAGGTGCCGGCCGACATCGCCGAGTACGCTGAAGCGCTCGCTGATTGGGTGCAGTCAGTGGCGGCCATGTGCGCGTCGGGATCGCTCGGCTCAAACGCCCAATTCGAGGTAGCCAGCGCGACTGCCCGGGATCGAGCCAAAGTGGCTCGCCAATGTCGCCAGGTCGCGAAAGCCAGTGTCACAACGTCATTCCTCGAGCCCCCCTCCAGAAGTTTTTCCCCCGGCGCGCACGGCATTGTGTTGTCGTGGCTGACTCGGTGCAGCGAATCGGCTGTCGCCGCTGAGGCTCTCTTGCGCCATGACCCCACGGGAAACAATGGCGAGGCCCATGTCGCACGAGCCAGTCAGAATCTGCGACACGCTGCCGCCTGGCTCCGCCAGGGTTCCGGCGACGGCCTAGCCGCAGAAGATCTTCCCTTCAACGTCGACTCCCACCTGCCTCTGCCTGACGAGACGGCCGCACTACCGCCCATTTCGGCGGCAAGTCGAGCTCAACAGATTAACGACCTGCTCGCACGCGCCGACCATGCGAGTGGCTATTGCGTGCAGTCGGTCGTGCGGATCTATCGGGACCAGACTCTCGACAAGCCAGAGGCCAGTTGACCGGGATCGCGCAACTTCACGGCCGCCGTTTCGACAACTTTTCCCTGTACATGGCCTGGTCCGCTCGACCGAGCACAGAGTCCATGTCGTCTTCTGGCTTCGAGTGTGTCCAACCCACCGACACCCCCACTGTGGCGATGCCCCTCGAAGTTTCGATGGGCTCCTCGATGGCCAGCCGCATACGTTGAGTCAGCGCCTCAGCAACCTGGTCAGTCACTTTCGGCACAACAATGACGAACTCGTCTCCCCCGAGACGTCCCACCGGGCTCGTCATCTCGTCCTGACCACCGGGAGCCTCGGTGGCGCGGACCACCACGTCGGCATCGCGAACGGACTGGCGCAGTCGACGGGCCACTTCAATCAAGACCTGGTCCCCGGCCTCGTGCCCCTGGGTGTCGTTGACTGACTTGAACCCGTCCAGATCGGCGAACATGATCGTCACTGGACTCCCCAACTGCAACTCCCGCGCCAGTGCCGCGGTGAGAGATCGTCGGTTGGGTAGCCCGGTGAGTTCGTCATGGAGTCCGTAGTGGGCCAACTTCTGCTGCTCGCGGTCGTGGAGCGCTTCGATGATGTCTTGCCGAAACTCGCGCATAATCGAAACTTCGCGAGCAGTCCACGAAACGCTTCGTCGCCGGACCGTTTCACGCCACTCCTCGAACGATTGGCGCGGACCCACTCCATCGGAGTCCTTCGCTCGCGGGTCACCGAGCCACCGCAGAGTTCGCACCTGCTCGACCCGAAACCACGCAACAAAGTTCGGCAGAGCCCCATCACGCGCGCCCAGCGGGATGATGGCGGCACCGGCTAGTCCACCCCAGTCGACGGAATCGCCGAATTCTGCGTTGAGGGAGTCAGTCACCCAAGGAATCCGGGTCTCGGCAGCAGCACTGGCCACGCGATAGATCTCCTCCATCGCTCGCCCCGGAGGGACTCGTCCCTCGCTGCGTTGGATCCCTTCGACCCGGGCCAGGATCCCTTCGGCCGGAATCAAGTCCCATAGGGAACTCTGTTCCCCCGTTAACGCTCCTGCCACGCTGTCCTGTTGCTCCATCAGGATGGTGAGCTGTTCACGGGCCGCCTCGATGTTGAGGGCTGCGACCAGATCCCGCGATCGGTCCGCAGCAGCCACCAACATGGCGGCCTGGTGGACGACGAGACGGCACGTCGAGCGCACCTGCAGGGAGACGAGCCGTGGCCGGGGATCGATGCATGACACAAGGCCCACGAGTTCGCCGCTGACCACTACGGGGAACGACATGCTCGCCGCGGTATCCATGGCTCTCATGTACTCGAGGTGAAAAGACGAGACGGCCCGCAGGTTTGAAGTACTCAGATCCAGTGGTGCGCTCGTTCGGTCGGCAGTGGTGACAATGTCGACTGCCGCGGCGTCCACGTCGGGGATGATGCGCCAAGGGGTGTTTCGATACAAGGCCCGGGCCTGCGCCGGAATGTCAGAAGCAGGAAAGTGCAGTCCAAGGTAGGAGGGGCGCTGCTCGTCCCGCGACTCCGCCACCACCTCTCCGTGGTGGTCGGCATGGAAGGTGTAGTACATGACGTGGGCAAAGCCAGTGATCTGCCGAACCTGTTCGACGAGTCGCTGACGAATCTTGGGAGCCTCGGCGTCGAGGGCGAGTTGTTGTGATGCTCTGACCGCGTCCGTCAGAAGCCCTGCCTGATCGTCAAGATGAGGTTCACACTCAACGAACACGTGTCGACCGTCGACGGAAACGAATGCATCCACTCGGTGTTCGAGGGAGGTATCGCTGGCATGAACCGTCAGGCCCACAACCTCGTAGCCTTCGGGGGCAGCCCGCACATTCGCAACACTCGCTCGAAGGACATCGACGGACTCGGCGGCGAGGACGTCGCTGACGCTCGCATCGATGATGCTGTTCGGATCGACCCCCCACTCGGCGGCGATGTTGGCACTACAGTGAGTGATGAGTTCCGACTCGAGATCAACGACGACAAGGACCCCGTGCGGGAGGACCTGTCCGATCAGGTGGATGGGTTCCCGGTCGCAGACGCGCGAACCAAACGGCGGAGGTCCGTCAACAAGCGGAGAAGACTCGGCCAGCGCCACCACGCTCACCTCCCTCTCGTGCGCTGCGCGGGCTGCCAGGGCCGACCTGGGCGTCCTGCGGCCAACAGTGGGCAACACAGGTTTGTCACCCTACTGCACTATTGGGGCCCGTACCGGTTCCAATGGGTCACCAGTGACCCGTTGGAGTTCTGCCCGGCGCTGACCGACCCGGCTGACGGCTCGATCGACGTCAGGCTGGGAATATGCAGCGAGTGCCCCAGCGAGCACACATTGCGCCTGCTGCAGCCGTCGAACCTGTCGTCGCTGGCTGCGGGGTAGGCGTCGGCGGCCTCGGCGGCGGCCTCGAGGCGAGGCAATGTCGACTCGCTCATCAGCGCTGAGGATCCAGCCGGGTGTGGTTGCCAAGTACGGAACAAACACCCTCGACTCCCAGCGTCGACTCCACAGCAGCACCGGTACCAGAGCCGCGACGCAGATGAGAGATTTGATGGCATATCCGGCCAGGTCTTCAGAGACCGGACTGTTCCACAGCCCGTGCAGCCCCACCGCAACTGCCAGGAAACCGACGAGTATGACCCACCGGTGTGCCACCCCCGGTGCCCTGCCCGTGGAACTCTCAAGGGCGGTCGCGGTCGCCGTGGCCGAACGGGTGGCAAGGAAGAAAGCAATACCGGCGCCCGCGACGGCCGAAAACAACCAGTGAGACGCGAACCCGGTCAGCACTGCCCGGAGAATGAAATAGGTGAAAGCGATCTCTGGCGAGTCTTCAGCAAGTTCCGACGTCCCGTAGTAGGCGTACGAAACATCCTCAAACACCTGAAACCCAAGCCCGACCATCGCACCGATCACGAACCCGTCGACCGGACTGACCACTCGTCGGGTCAGCAAGATGACGACCACGATTCCCACGCATTTGATGAACTCCTCGGTCAGCGGCGCGACCACTGCCGCTGCCCAGTCCCCCGCTAGGTCGATTCCCCACCAGCTCGTCACGAGGCTGATGCCGGCCGAGTTCGATTCACCGGCGACAAGAACAGCAACCGTGCCGCCCCAAAGGAACGCCAGCAGTCGCGTGCCAACCCTGATGGGCACAAAGCTGGGAACCAGGGAGAGCAACCACCACGCCAGGGCCAGCATGACCGGCCACGTCAACCACACGACCACAGTGGCGGCCGGGAACTCGACAGTCCACAACAGCAACTGCAGTGCCACGAGAGAACCCGCCCCAAAAACGAGCAAACCGACCGTGCCGATGAGGGGAAACCGGCGATAGTCAGCAAGTACTCGCTGATCGGGCCGGAACCGCGGAATCGGTTTCATCATGACCGACCACCGATCCCGTTGGGCTCACTGCCGCTCGGACTCATCACTGAGGGGTATATCCGCGTCGAAGAAATCATTGATGTGATCTCGGAGGGGGCCGCCGACCGTTCTGCACCGGGACCAAGATATCCGGTGAATACGAAGTTGACGGTGGTCGAAGACGCCTCGTCCTGGATCGACGCCACTCCCCAAGGCGTCCCATCGTTCGAGACCCTGACCATTTCGCCAGACTGACCCGTCTCGACCTGGATAGGAGTAGTGAACTGCGGGCCGTCGAGCTCTCCGAGGAAACGTGCCGACAGCGCAGGAACCAGACTGCTCCCAAGCCGACCGTCGAACGACCGGCCTACCCACATGCTCAAGACCATCCCGTCCGAAGTAATCGTCAGCGCATCCGACGGCACTCCCTCCGGAGGTTCCGTCGATTCCCAGTCTGCGGCCAACCCAACGCTGACGGTTTCGGTCAGCATGGTGGAGCCGAGCGGAACAGTGTGGCGAGCAACGGACTCGGCCACGGCTGGCAGAACCCACACCGCGATCACCACAATGGCCACGAGTCCGCCAGACAACCCCAACGAGCCCCACCAGGACAAGCCCGGTCGATCACCCGTGACTCTGGGAGGGACCGCGTAAAGCTGATCAGATGTGCCGTCAGCAGGTTCTGCGTCGGCCGACTCGGTTGCATTCTCGCGCACGCCCACACTGTACGCGGCGGCTCGCCAGTGGCTGGCACGGTCGCAATAATTGGCCGCCAGAGGACTCTTCGACAGGCCTATCGAGATCGATCGGCGAGCGTCACAACCCTTCGTCGCACTAGTTTTGACGGGTGACTGAATCTCGCGAGCCTGCCGCTGGCCCCGGCGGGAATCTCAAGACCAGTGTGATGGCCACGGTAGCGCTCATTGTGGTGCTCGGAGTAGCGTTAGCTTTCCTGCACCAGCCGTCGCCTGTCGACGACGTACCGGCGGCCCCCGCCGATGTCGCCGCGCCGCCGGGCACAGCCGTCACGGAAGCTCCGCCAGTACCGGAATGGTATGACGTCGATGGGCCGGCCAACGGCCCGGCCGGGACCGTCATCAGAACGCAGCCGGTCACAGGCGGTCCAGACAACATTGATGTTTATCGCATCATCTACAACTCCTCCGATAACGAGGGCCAGCCAGTTCCCGTCTCCGGCCTCGTCGTGATTCCGAAGGGGACTCCTCCCGAGGGGGGCTGGCCCGTAGTGGGCTATGCCCATGGGACCACTGGCGCCAATCCCCGCTGCGCAATCTCGACAACCCCATTTGAACCTTCCACCCCCGGCTACTCCAACTTTTTTCGCCAAATCAGCCCCATCGCGGAGGCTGGCTACGTGGTAGCTGCCACCGATTACCTGGGCCTGGGCACCGGAGGCACCCAGAGCTACCTCGTGGGCAAGGTTGAAGGGCAGAACGTCCTGGACAGCGTTCGCGCCGTCCACAACTGGCGTGATGACGTCAACACGGACCTCAATTTGATTTGGGGCCACTCCCAGGGTGGTCACTCTGCGGCGTTCGCGGCCGAGCTCGCCCCCAGCTATGCCCCGGAAGTGCCCTTCCAGGGTGCAGCCGTGCTCGCTCCGGGCCTGCTCCCCGCGCTGCCTTTCGCTGTGGATGCGATCGTAAACTCGGATATGACCGGACTCAACGGATTCGTGATGTTGATCATTCGCTCGTGGACCGAGACATACTCCGATCAGCTCGCCCCGGAGGATGTCTTGACTTCAGCCGGGTTGGAGAAACTGCCCACGGTGAATGAATACTGTGGCAACACGCAGGCCGATGCAGTCAATCAGCAGCCGCTCGGGGCGTACGTGAAGCTGCCAATTCCTGCAACGTTCTATGACCTGATGACAGTGAACACGCCGGGAACAGACCGAATCGACATGCCCATCGCCATGGTGCAGGGAATGAAAGACACAACGATCATTCCCCAGTTGACGCTCGGCCTGCAGAAGATGTTGTGTGCCAATGGAACCCAGGTCGACTTCCGCATCTATCCCAACGACGACCATCCCGGCGTGGTCGTCAACTCCAGGGAATTCCTCACTGACTGGATGCGTGACCGGATCAATGGTGACCCCGTACCCAACAACTGCCCAAACGCCTAGGGGCTAAGGAGTCCTCATGACTATGCCCATCGCAGCAGCCCTCGCCTTCGTGATCGTCATGGCAATATTCCTGCTGATCTCTGCCACTGCTGGCACAGGAAAGTCAGACCGTCAGGCCCGCGGCGGGCCCCTGACCGTGACCGCCGCAGGATCGATCTACATCATCGTGTTCGCACCGATCTTGGGCGAGTCCGGTCTCAACCTGCTCGGATTGCTCCTGCTCGTCGTCGTCGTCGCGCTACCGCTGCTGGTGTCGTTTCGCACCACTGCAATGCGGGATCGCCTCACCGGATCGACCCAGATCGCCTTTGACGCCATCTCCGCCATCACCGCTCTGGTGCTGCTGGCCGCCGTGCTCGTTCTCACCGGCGGCATCCTCAGCCTGCTCGGCGATGTAAGCCCGCTCTGGGCGACAATCGCGGTCGGCCTGTGCTGTGGCGGGTACGTGATGACTCGAGGGCGGACCAGTTCGATCCGAACCAGCCGCTATGCCGCGCTGTTCTTCGTCGCTGCGGTCCTTGTCTTCGTTGTAGGCGTTCTGCTCGGCAGCCCTGGAACGCTCACCGCGCCTCTGGTTGCGGGAGGGGACATCCCCGTTCCGACAATGATTGCTGCGGTCATCATGTGCTTGGCGTTGGGGTTCTTCGACCCCAACGCGCGTTCCGCCTTCCGCGCTGTCGCCAAGACTGGCCGCGCTGCGGGTTGGGGAATCGCGCTCGCAGTGTTGTTGCTGGTACTGATGGGAGTCGGCGGCATCCTGTTCTTCGGCGGTGTTCTTCAAGCCGGAACACTGCCGATGTGGACGGTCTTCGCCGTGCTTCCTCCGGTGGTGATGCTCGTCGTCCTTATCTTGGTCTTGTTCTTCTTGGCATCCGCCGTCGACAACCTCATCTCGTCGGCAACGGAGGCATTTACCGTCGATGAGGCTCCGTTGACCCAGGGACGACCCTTGGCCGTGTTCGTCATCGTCGTCGGAGTAGCACTCGCCGTGTTAATCCCCAACGCCAACGTGCTGTTGATCGTGGCGTCCGTGCTCGCAGTGTCGGGGCTGGGCGCGTTGACACCAGCGCTGACCCGCTCGGTCTCCTACAAGCCAGGAATCGCGTTTGCGGTGGGGGCCATCGCCGGGGTTGTGGTGGCTGTGGTCGGACCGGGCGACTCCTTCGGAAGTTTCGCCTGGACAACGGTCGGAGCCCTGGTGGCCGCCTACGTGATAGCGGTCGTCATCGCCGCTGTTCGCGCCGTTTCGCAGGACTCACCGGCTCCGGCGTCACGAGAAAATGTCAGTGCGGCCTGATAGCTAGTGGTTGTGCTGGCCGCTCGGCCAGTGGAACCACTCGGGAGGCCCCGTGAGACTGCTGGCTGTTGGCGACATCCACTTGGGCAAGCACCCAAGCCGCGTACCCGAGACCCTGCGCGAACGCGTCCCGTCCCTCAGCCCACGCGAGGCCTGGTTCCGGAGTGTGCAACTCGCTATCAACGAGTCGGTGGACAGTGTCTTGCTCGCTGGCGACGTTGTCGACGACGACCACGCCTTCTTTGACGCCTATTCCGACCTTGCCCAGGGCGCCCGACAGCTAGCCAGCGCCAACATCCCGGTCTTTGCGGTCGTCGGCAACCACGACCATCAAGTTCTGCCCCGCCTGGCTCGAGAGATTGACAACGTAAACCTGGTTGGGTACGAGCAAACCTGGGAGCGCATTGAACTGCAACGAGATCCGGTGCCTGTCTTCCTGTGGGGCTGGTCGTTCGACTCCCGGTTTTGTCACGCTAGTCCTCTCTCTGGCCACATGTTCGAGCGTGAGCACGGCGTTCACCTCGGACTACTCCACTGCGACCGCGACGCGACCGGCAGCCCCTACGCTCCTGTGACGTCCGCCGAGTTAGCGCAGAGTTCTATGGACGCATGGTTCCTCGGGCACATCCACGCCCCCGACGACCTCAACCCCGATCACCCCTGGGGGTACCTCGGCTCCGTCTCATCGACGCACCCCGGAGAGTCGGGTGCTCGCGGGCCGTGGTTGGTCGAGATCAACGACTCAGGCCGAATAACCCGATTCGAGCACATCGCGCTGTCTCCCATGCGTTGGGAGAACCGGTCCATCACGATCACGCCCGAGACCAGCCCTGAGGACGCCGAATCCCTCGTCGTTGCTTGCATTACTTCGCTCGACGCTGAACTCGCTCGAGGACGGACTCCACCGACCGCAGTGGGCGTACGCCTCACGATCAACGGACGACACCCTGCGCCTTACGCAGTGGAAGCTGCACTGCTCGCCAACAGCCCCATCCTTATCGATCCGGTGGGAGCGACAACGTACTTCGTCGACTCGATTACCGTCACGGCAAGGCCTGCACTGGACCTGACAGCAATCAGTTGCGACTCCGGGCCCCTCGGAATACTGAGTCGCACCCTGCTTGGCCTCGACGCAGACGACCCGATCTCGGACGAACTCGTGAATCGCATTGCCCGACGCCTCGAACGTGAACTTCCGGCATCTCAACTCGCCGCACTCGGTGTCGACGCCGTTTCCGCCGTCGAGCTGTCCGAATTGGCCAGCGTCGAGGGATACAGGCTGCTCGACGCCATGGCGGGGCTTCGCGGGGGCTCGTCATGAGGCTGCGAGCACTCACCATTCGGCGTCTGCCGGGGGTCAAGGAACCAGTCATCTTGGATTGCGTGCCCGATGGGATCACCGTCGTCACCGGACCGAATGCCAGCGGCAAGAGTTCGATCCTGAGGGCTCTGTCCGCCGTCCTGGCACCTGAGTCGGACGCAGATTCCGTAGACGTCACCGTCGAGTTTGAGTCGGGCGACGGGGAGCGCTGGCGAGCAGAGCGCCGTCACGGGCCAGTGCAGTGGTTCCGCGATGATGAACCGAGTCAGGCGATTCCCACGGCACCCTCGGCGCCGGTCCTGGAATCCCACTGGCTAACAGTCGAAGACCTCATGAGCCCGACGGCAGCCTGGGGCGACTCCGCCAACGCTGGTTCGCTGGCGCGGCAACTTGCGGTAGAGCTGTCCGGGGGAATCGACTACGACCAGTTGCGCCGCTCTCTCTTGCCGTCGGCACGGTCTCGCCAAGTTCTCGTCGCGCCTGCGCGAGCACTGCGTCAGGCGCGCTCGGTCGCGAGTCAGGCAGCGCGATCTGCCGCAGACTTGCAGCAGAGGCAGGAAGCGGTCGAATCCTTGGAGGCTCTTCTGGCCGCCGGGGCGGCCCAGAAGGTGCGACTGGACTGCCTGGTGACGGTGCGGGATTGGCATGCGGCACAGGGCTACCTGGAGCAGGCCCAGAACCGGATGAGGCAATTCCCGGTCGGTATTGCGGCTGTCACTGACAAGGACTTAACGGCTGCCCAAGACTTCCAAGAGCAACTCGAGAAGGCTCGGGCCGCTGCAGCCGAGGCCACCCGGTCACGGGCAGTTGCCGAAGCCCGGGCCAGGGAACTTCACACCGCTGATGTCGCGGACGTCGAACGACACCTGGCTGGAGCTTGCACGCAACTAGCCACCGCATCAGCAGCACTGACCGCGCGCACAGCTGCCGAGCGCGACCTGGCTGGCGCCGAGGCCGCCCACCACTATTCCCAAGATCTCTTAGCTGCCGCTGGCGCCGGGCAATCTCGCCGTTCTCCGACGTGCGTGAGCGCATCCGAACTGGCCACGGCGATGAGTCTTGCCGACCGCCATAGCCTTGTCCACCGCCGGCGACAGCAACTAGTAGCCAACGCGCCCGACGTCGAGCCCGACCCCGGTCCCGGCTCTGCCGAGCACCTGTTGGCCGCTGAGGGATGCCTGCAGGAATGGTTGGCTGCCGATGCGCTGGCCCGGCCGCAGTCGGCGTCACCGACCGCAACGACGACCTGGCTCCACTGGGGCGTGACGGTGACCGGAGCGGCAGCCCTAGCGACTGTTGTGTTTCTGGCGGTTCTAGCGTCGCCTAGTACGTCGCGAGCTCTGTGGCTGGCCGGATTTGGCCTGCTGGGACTGTCCTGCCTGCTGGTGGCGTCGCTGCGAGCGACCCAGAGACAAACCCAGCCGGTTCGGGGCGCTCTATCGGCCGCCCGGGTCCGATTTGAGGCCGTCGACGTCGCACCTCCACAGACGTGGACTCGGGCCGCGGTCGCCGCACGAGCCCAGCAGATCCGCCAAGAATGGCTCGACACCAACCAGAAGTCGCAACAGAGACTTGCCGCTGTACAAGCGGCCTGGGCCCTGCGCGACACGGACAACGAACTGGCCCTAGTCGAGTCGGAGGTGGCCGCGTTCCAGGAGCAACATGGCTTCGATCCGAACCAGTCAGCACCGCAAACGGCCCTGTTCTTGTCGCGTCTCAACGACTTCCAACGTTGCCACGAGGAGGTGCTGCGCTGCCAAGCTTCTATCGAAACGCATGACCGTGAATATCGCCAGGCCAGGTCGCAAGCATGCCGCCACGTTGCGGCCGCTACCGGCACAGCGCCTTCCTTGGACTGCACGCTCGATGAACTCAACCGTCAGGTCGAGCTCGTCAGGTCACGCCTCACAACCATCCGCCTCGCCGACCAGGAACACAAACACGCTCGGCAAATGGAAGCATCCACGGCCACGGCGTTGAACTTCACTCGATCGCAATGGCAACAGTGGTGGGAGGATCGAGGACTCGAGCCCGGAAACGCCCAAACTCTGCAGCACCGCGTCTCACAACTGCCCGAGTTCCGCGCGGCCAGTGACGAACTCCACCGCCAGGCCGGGGTCGTGGACTCACTGAAGCAGCGGATCGATCAGCGACCCGATAGTGCTGAACTCGCCGAGTTACCCCTTGACGTTGTCCTTGCCGAAATCGAAACGTTGGAGGCAGAAGAACGTAAGCGTGACCAGCTCATCAGCGACCTCGGCGAAGTGGCCGGTCGAGTGGCGGCAGCCCGGGAGCGTCGCGAGGTCGAACGAGCCCACGCTGAACTATGCGCCGCTCAGGACAACGTGGACGCCAAGTTCAGGATGTTCGTGCAGGGGGTCATCATGGAAGAACTCATAGCCTTCGTCGAAGAGGCCCACGAGCGCGACGCCCGCCCGGCTGCAATCGATCAGGCGATTGCCGACTTCGAGATGTTCACTCACGGCGCTTTCAGCTTCTCCCTCGGCACATCCGGTGAAGTAACCGCGATCGATGTCCTCGACGGGCGCAGACCACTCGACCCGGAACTGCTTTCAACCGGAACCCGCACGCAACTGTTCCTGGCTCTGAGGACGGGTTGGCTGGCAGTCGTTGCCCCTGCGCCGGGAGGACTCCCGCTCGTCCTGGACGAAGCCCTCACCACTACGGACGAATCTCGTTTCGGCGTGATCGCCCAATCTCTGGCCCGGCTCGCCCGACGTGACGGCCGCCAAGTGCTGTGTCTGTCAGCTCGGTTCTCCGATGTCCACCTGTGGCGCCACTACTGCCCCGAGGTCCACCACCTGCACCTGGCACCTCACGGCGCTGGCCGCCACAAAGAATGGATCCCAACGCCCCTGCCCCACATCGACCCGCCCAATATTCCCTCACCCGTTGGACTGTCGTCCGAGCAGTGGGCCCACATGGTCGGGGTCCGCCCGATCTGCACCCAGGACAGCACCGAATCGCAAGACCTGTGGCATCTGTTCCGCGATGATTGTCACTTCGTGGCGGAGTTACGCCGCCGCTACCGGATCCATTCAGTGGGCCAGTTCGACATACTGACCGCTCACGAAGCGCCGGGTATCCTCGCCGAGTCCCCCGCTCGGGCCAGCGACGCCCGGCTGCGCTGCCAGCTGTTCACGGCGTGGTTCGGGCAGCTCCGATTAGGTCGTGACCTGCCCATCGACGAGCCAGTCCTGCGCGAATCAGGCGCGGTCTCGAGCAGCTTCCTGGGCCCCGTGAGCGAACTGGTGGCCGCAGTCGGCGGCGACGGTCGCGCACTGCTGGAACGACTACGAGCTCGCGATATCAAGGGTTTCCGCGATGCCAAGATCGACGCCCTCGAGGAATGGCTCCACAGCTCCCACTACCTCGACGACAGGCCCACCACCACGCCAGACGACCGTCGGCTAATCCTCATCGCCCAGGCCGCCGACTCAGTCCCGGTCGGCGACGTCGACCGATGGTGGCGATGGTGGGAGGCTGGCGTTTCCCTGGAGTCCCCGCAGCGCGACAAGCCACCGGTCGAGGCCCTAGCATGATCTTGCCGACAACGTGCTACCAACTAGGCACAATGAATCGTCAAGCCACCAACGGACGGGAACAGGAGCCTCCTCATGTCTGAGCCGACCCCCACCCCTGCAGCACCGGGTGGCCCATCAGCTATCGAACCGGTACGCCCTGCATCCGTGACCGTAGCGGTCACCCTGCTGTGGATCTATGCACTACTTAACTTGGCCGCGGGTGTCGTGTATGTCGTAATCGGAGCTGACAAGCGCGTTTCGGTGCAAGAGGCCGCCAGGGTTGTGGTCGAGGAACAGGTGAGTTTCGCGGAGGCAGAGCAGATCCTCCGCAATGCGCAGACTCTGTTCATGATTATCGGAGTGGTGTTCATCGTTGTAGGCCTCATCGCGCTGCTGGCAGCCGTGGGCCTCGCCCGTGGTAGCCGCGGATGGTACGTCTTTACCATGATCGTGACGATCATCGCCTTGCTGGGGCAGCTCCTCTCGGTCGTGCAGATACGACTGTCAAAGCACAGTGCTGAGACTGTCTTTGAACAGGGCCTGCCGAGCTTGATTGCGATGCTCATCACTCTGGTCGTCTTGCTGTGCCTGGTCAATGGTCAGGCCCGTGACTATTTTCGGTCACGCTAGCCGCATGGGCGGTGAGCCATCGTCCATGGAATTATCGCGTCATGCAAACAGTCGTGATCGGTGCTTGGCTTCGTCGCCACTGGAGTCCGCTGTTGGCTGCCACCGCCATAATCGCCGTGCTGGCGGGTTGCTCTACTTCCCGGAGTGAGTCGGAGAGCACTCTCGACCGGTACTATAACCAGGAACTCGAGTGGGAACCGTGCGAGGCTGACTCCCTGTCACCGCAGTCGCGGGCCCATGCCGAATGCGCAACTCTGCGAGTTCCGATGAGCTACTCCGATCCCGACGAGGGCACCATCGACCTGGCCGTCAGTAGGCTGCCTGCTACGAAGCAACCCGCGCGCCTCGGTTCACTCGTCGTCAATCCCGGTGGGCCCGGCGCTGAGGGGCTCATGTTCGTCGACTCGGTGCACTCCGTGCTCGCCCACTCCCGTCTGCCGAGGCGAGACACTGTCTCCGCCACTTACGACCTGGTGGGTTTCGACCCGCGAGGGGTCGGAGACAGCCAAGCGATTCACTGCCTGCCACCGCAGCAGCTTCGCCAGTTCCTGACCCAGGACATACCCGACCACGATCATGAAGCGGTCCACAAGTTTGCGGCAGAGCAGCGCGACTTCATCACGGCGTGCAGCGATGCGAGTGGGCCGCTACTGGCCAATCTGAGTACGGCAGACACGGCCCGCGACTTGGACCTGCTCCGGTCGGCTCTCGGCGACGAGCGGCTCAACTACTTCGGCGTGTCGTACGGAACGACGATTGGAGCGACCTACCTGACGCTGTTCCCAGACACCACCGGGCGCCTGGTATTGGATTCGGCAGTCGGACCGGACCTGACCGGGCCGGAATTGGTCGCTGAACAAGCTCGATCCTTGGATGACGCCTTCAGACGGTTCCTGGCTGACTGCCCGCGCCATTCAGACTGCCCTCTCGTCGACAATCCCCAACGGGCCTATGACACCGTGGTCGACGTCCTCAACGATCTCCACGCCAGTCCCCGGCCGGTGGCGGCGAGGCAAGAACTCAACCAGTACGTGGCGGCCCTGGCGATAGCTGGCGACCTCTACTCGCCGTCGACCGGCTGGCCCCAACTACGGACCAACTTGCGCGCATTGTTGGCAGGCAATCCACGACCCCTCTACCAAGCGGGGGTCGCGTTCACGATGGTCGTTAACCCCGGAGCCTACCTGGCAACCACCTGCCTCGACTATCCCGCTGACTCTGACCCGGCGGACGCTCCAGCGTTGGCCAATTCCCTTCGAGATGAGGTCGGCGGGTTCGCGGCCGCATTCGGCTGGGGCGCACTTCCCTGTTCGTTGTGGCCCCACCGGGCGGACGGACTCCCGGACCTGACGAAAACGCAGTTGGCCGAACCGCCGCTGGTGATCGGGACCACGACGGATCCAGCCACACCGTACCGCTGGTCACAGGATCTGGCTGAGGCAATTCCGGGCGCGACCCTTCTCACCCTCGAAGGCGACGGCCACGGCGCTACCTTCATCGACCAGACTGGCTGCGTGATTCGCTGGGTGACGGCCTACTTGCTCGATGGGAACCCCCCGCCCCGGGCAAGTGAGTGCCCAACGTCGACCATTCCCAACTAGGCTCTAACTGCGGGAGCAGCGAACCGGAGGGGCCTATGAGCAGTTACGCCTTTCGACTCGTAGCGACGGTGGCAGCCATTTTCCTGTTGTTTGGGCTTGCCCTGACATTCCCGCAGTGGCAGCTCTTCCCGTTCGTCTACGTGCCCGCCCTCGTGGCAGCCTCTTTTGCTTCGGCCCGAGCGATGGCTGGCATCGCCGCGGTATGTCTGGCGCTGGCCATTTACGCCAGCGCAGCGGATCTTCTCCCCCTGATCGGGGAAAGCCGAATCATCCGCGTGCTGCTGTCGGCAGCCGTCCTGGCCACTGCGGTCTACCTCGCTTGGGTGAGGCAAAGTCGCGACCGGCAACTCGAACGAGCGGCCCGAACTGACTACGTGACCGGCCTCGCCAACCGCGCCTACTTCATGGAGCAACTCGACGCTGCTATCGGTCGAATCAAGACCCACGGGCCTATCGTCGTTGTCCTACTCGATCTCGACAATTTCAAGGACATCAACGACCACTACGGGCATCTCGCCGGGGACGAGGTCTTGGCTCATGTGGGAGCGCAGTTACGCGACTTGGGCAACGACGTCGTCACGGCCAGATTCGGAGGCGACGAGTTCATTGCCCTCCTGCGGTTGCCTCCGGTAGCCACATCCGATTCCACTCGCGAGCACCTGGTGCAGCAGTTCCTGAGTTCAATGAGATTGAGTGTCAATCGCCCCTTGCCCATGCCTCCCGATGGTCTGCGTGTGTCCGCTAGTTGCGGGGCAGCGATCATCGTCTCAGCGCAGACGACCAGTGTCGCCGCAATCGCGGCCGCCGACCGCGCCCTCTACCGGGCCAAAACCACTCAGTCGGCAATCGTCACCGACACCCTGTGATTCGCCCTTCGGGCCACAACTGCTCAGGCGCCATTGCCGAAGTCGGCAACTACACTGGCCCGGTCGTTCATTTGGCGCACTAACCGTCCCATCCGGGTGCTTTTCGAGCGTAGGCTGGCTACGCGCAGCAATGCGCCGTTACGACCGCCAGGACACGACCGCCAGTGAATTGAGCGACGCCATGAAAGCAGTAATGACGGCACGATCGGCCGACGGAGCTTGGGAACCGTGCCTTGACGAGGTCGCGCGCGCCGTCGGCGAGCCTGCTGCCGCAGGGCGACAACTCGTCTTGCTGTTTGGCGACCCACACGCACCTGACGTGGAGACGATCGTCAACGAGATTGCTGACAGTTTCCCAGGTGCAACTATCGCCGGCTGTTCAACAGCTGGCCAGATCTCTCACGACGAAGTCTCTGACGGGCACGCGACGGCAACGGCGATCAATTTTGACTCCACGGACGTCTGGTCCGTAGTAGAGGAGATTGATTCGCACACGGAATCGTTCGTGGTCGGTCGACGCCTCGCTGAGCGCCTCGACGATCAACCCCAGCCCCCTGCAGCGATCTTGGTGTTTTCTGATGGTGTCCACGTCAACGGATCGGATCTTGTGCGGGGATTCCAGTCCGGAGTTCCGAGCGACACGGTCGTCGTCGGTGGACTGGCCGCCGATGGCCCCCGCTTTGAGAGCACGTGGGTGTGTGCTGGGGAACGAACGCCCGCCAACGCTGTCGTCGCCATCGGGCTCTATGGCAGTCGTTTGGCCATCGGAACTGGATCCCGCGGCGGGTGGAACGAGTTCGGCCCCATCCGTCGCATCACCCGATCAGAAGGTCCTGTCCTCTACGAGCTCAACGGTGAAGAAGCTCTGACAATCTACAAGCGCTATCTGGGCGACATGGCCGCCGAACTGCCCGGAAGCGCCCTGTTGTTTCCCCTGCGTGTCACTTCTCCGGACGGCCGCGTGTCGCTGGTGCGAACGGTTCTCGAAGTCGATGAGCAGTCGCAATCCATGCGTTTTGCTGGCAACGTTCCAGAAGGCTGGAGCGCCCAACTCATGCGCGCCACAGTCGACTCGCTCGTCCAAGGTGCCAATGAAGCAGCTGAGGACGCCATGGCAGTTCTCGCCTCGCGCGCGACTCACGACTGCGGCAGCAACACTGCCGTACCGGTCGTTGCCATTGGCGTGTCCTGCATCGGTCGACGCCTGGTGATGGATACCCGCACCGACGAAGAACTCGAAGCCTGCCTGGAAGCCTTTGGCGATCAAGTCGCATTCACCGGTTTCTACTCATATGGCGAGATCAGCCCCGTAGAAGGATTCGTGGAACTCCACAACCAGTCGATGACTCTGACGCTGTTGTCGGAGGCGGACCCCGATGGCAACGGCTGAGGACGCAGCCGACATCCATCCGATCCTTCTTCGACAACTGAACCGGGCGGGGATCGCCTGCGGGGACGACCTGCTCCACGATGCGCGCCTCGCCAAGCTGCTCGACACCATTGGCCTGACCTATCGTTCCCACGACCAAGCCCAGTACCTCAACAGTCGCGCCCTCGATATTGCCTCCGAAGAGTCCCAGCGTATGTACGACGAGTTGCAGTCCTCGTCTCGCGCCGCCATCGCCGCAGAGCGCGACTTCCTGACCAAGATTCTCGACACAATTGGCACCGGTATCGGAGTAGTGGACGCCCATGGCTCGATCATTCTGACCAATCGTGCCCTGCGCACTATGTTGCGCGCGAGTGAGTCCGAACTGGCGCGCACTCCCTTGCGATCCGCCGTGACCATCGACGCTTCTACCGACAGCGGCGCGAGCCTCGAGAAGTTCCTAGACGGCCACTCGACGGGCAGTACGGCCCGAGTGTTCCCACAAGTGACCGTCTCTCCCGCAGGCGGGTCGAGTTTCGAGGCACGAGTGTCATTCTGGCCGGTCGAAGACAATGACCAGGGCGCCCGCGGAATCTACACCTTCGTCGACCTGTCTGATACTGCCCACACGGACACTGTCTACGCCTTCGACCTCAACCGCGACGAGCTCACCGGTCTGCCGAACCGCCGTGGCCTCATCCAGCACCTCGGTAGCGAGCTAGACGTCCGCGGTATCTCCATCTTGCTGATCGACCTGTTCCGATTTGGTGCAATCAACGACCTCTACGGCCATGCGGTGGGGGACGGTGTCCTCGTCGAGGCAGCCCAGCGGATTCGACGGTCCGTCGACCCGGACGCATTCGTCGCGCGCGTGACCGGAGACGAATTCGTGGTCGTACTCACACGCGATCGTTCCGAGACCGAGCTAACCCACCTCGCCCACAGGGTGTTGGGCAAGATCTCGGAAAACATTGACGCGGGCGAATCGGTGCACGTCACAGCCAACGTTGGTATCGCGACGACCGACCTCGCCGAATCGCCACAAGAGGTGCTGCGCAACGCCCATAGTGCTCTGAACGTTGCACGTCGCATATCAGGCGGGACCGTGGCCAACTTCGACGCTGAGCTGCAGTTTGCGGCAGCCCAAGAGCACATGCTGGAAAACTGGCTCCACGACGCCGCGACCAGCCACACGGGTCTGGACGTGGTGTATCAGCCAGTCATTTCGCTAGACCGGCCCGTCGTCAAGGGGTTCGAGGCCCTCATGCGCTGGTCGCCCGGGGGGAACCCGGTTTCTCCGGCAGTCTTCATCCCGATCGCTGAGGTTTCGGGAGCGATCTTTGACCTCGACGATTTCGTGTTCGAGCAGGCCAGCCAGTTCGGGCGCGCGGTTGAAAAGCGATTCATGTCCGATTTTCGAACCTCGGTCAACCTGTCGGCGGTGGAACTCATGCGAGGGGACGCGGCAGCGCGGTTCGAAGCTCTGTTAGAGCGCACCCAGATCGCGCCACATCAATTGTGTGTTGAGGTCACTGAGACAGCCATCGTGACCAACGAACGTATGGCGACCGAGCAACTCGGCGCTATTCGCTCGCTCGGGATCCAAGTGGCCCTTGATGACTTCGGGACCGGCTACTCGTCGCTGTCGCTGTTGCGGTCCGTTCCGCTTGACGTTGTAAAGATTGACCGGCGCTTCATCCAAGATCTCGAGTCAAGTCGGGAGAACCGCTCTATCGTCCAAGGGGTTGTCCATATTGCACACGCCTTGGGCTACGGTGTTGCCGCCGAGGGCGTCGAGACGCGAGCCCAATACGACTTGGTACGAGAATTTGGCTGCGATTGCGCCCAAGGCTACTTCTTCGGACGCCCCACTTCGGCCCAAAACGCACTCGACCAGCTTGCCCTGGCTGATCATTCGGTGTGGTTGAGTAACCTCACTGCTTAGGCTCCCGCTGGGCCTCGGCAATCGCTCCGCGGGAGATTGTCAGGATGGCTTCCCGCACTCGCCGGATGTCGTCGTCCGTAACGCGAGGCAGTTCCAAGAGCGCGGTACCAAGTTCGCTGGCCGCTCCCAGTATCCCGCGTAAGATCCAGGGGTCAGTGGTGGTCTCTCCCGCTTGGGCCAACAACGCCGACATCAACTCGCCGAACGCCTTGAAGGCCTCGGCTCTGCCCGTTGTCACCTTGTCGCGATTGGGTCGAGCTGGGTCGTACCACATCACGCGGGCCACCAGCCGCCAGGAGACGAGCCACCGCAGATAAGAGTCGACATAGCTCTGCGCCTGCTCGTCAACGTCGAGTTCCGAACTGCGAGCAGCTTCCATTGCTTGAACAAAAGACACGTCGAAGGCTCGCTCAAGTTCGTCGAAGACGCTCTCCTTGCTGCTGTAGAACTTGTAAAAGGTTCCGCGAGAGATTCCAGCCTCTTCGATGATGTCCTCAACCCGGCAAGCGGCAAAGCCCAGGCGTCCGAACGCCCGGGCACCACCAGTAAGAATCGAGGTCTTGCTGTCACTCGCCATGTTCCCCGGGCCTCCTCGCCTCTCCTTGCTGGCAGCCTACCCAGTTCGCGCACGTTTCATGCCCGCCGCGTGACGGTGAGGTCGAACGATCGCCGAAGACGCGAATCTAACCCAAAAATCGGCTGCATTTGCTTGCAATTGGCGCTGGGTGACCTATTCTCTACAGAGCCCTCCACTACTAGCAAGGGGAAATATGAACCGCAAAGAACTCGTAGCAGCAGTCGCCGACAAGACCGGTGAGTCCAAGGCAACGGTCGACTCCGTGCTCGGCGCTCTGGCCGACGTCGCCACCGAAGAGGTCAAGGGCCGCCGCAAGCTGGTGATTCCTGGCCTAGTCACTCTCGATGTGAAGCATCGCGACGCCCGCCAGGGCCGCAACCCAGCCACCGGCGAAACCATCACGATCGCCGCTCGTTGGGCAGTCTCGGCCAGCCCGGTAACGGCACTGAAGAACGCCGCCAACGGCTAAAGAACCACCAGATCCCAGCGAGGAGGGTGGAACGGGAATTCTTGTGATTCTCGTTCCACCCTCCTCGTTAGGTGTCCACCGTCCTGCCCGTCCCACACTCGCCTCTGGAGTTTCCGATGACTTCGCCGTCACCGGTGTCTGTCGCCACTCGGCTCCGACAGATCCCCCGAGTCCTAGCCTCCAACCCCGGGGACCTCGCCTCCAACAACTTGGGGCCGAACTGGTTCGCATCAGTAATGGGAACCGGCATCATTGCGGTTGCGGCGGCTGGCTGCCCCATAATCGGCCCGCACTTACAGGGATTCGCCGTCGCCGTCTGGGCTTTGGCCTGTTTCTTGTTCATTCTGCTCATCGTTGCTGTGGCGGTTCAGTGGATCCGTCGGCCTGACATTCCCCGCGGGCACGCACGAGACCCCGTTATGGCGCAATTTTATGGCGCCCCACCCATGGCGATTTTGACCATCGGAACATCAACTCTGCTCGTCGGCCACTTGGTCGTCGGCGACGCCATGGCAGTCAGAATCGCATGGGCATGTTGGATCGTGGGAACCGTGACTGGCCTGTTGACGACCGTCATCATTCCGTTCCGCCTCTTCACCCGCTACGAAGTGCGACCCGACGCGGCTTTCGGCGGCTGGTTGATGCCCGTCGTTCCGCCCATGGTGTCCGCCACCGCTGGTGGATTTCTCGTCGCCACCATGGCTCCCGGCACAGCTCAAACCACGATGCTTTACGCCTGCTACGCCATGTTTGGGATGAGCCTGGTGGCGTCCCTCATTATCATCACCATGATCTGGAGTCGGCTGGCCCACTTTGGATCGTCTGGCACCGTCCGGGTGCCCACCCTATGGGTAGTGCTCGGCCCGCTCGGACAGTCGATAACGGCGGCCGGAGTGCTTGGCACTGATGCCGTCACATCTGCGGTTGAGCCGCCAGTGTCGACGTCAATGGACGCCATGGCCGTGCTGTACGGCGTCCCGGTGTGGGGTTTCGCCCTTCTGTGGATGTGTCTGGCTGGTGCTCTGACGGTCAGAACTATCCGCCGCAAGTTGCCATTCGCTCTCACTTGGTGGAGTTTCACTTTCCCGGTCGGGACGATGGTGACAGGTACTACGCAACTCGCCCACCACACTGGCCTGCCAGCTTTCGAAGTCGCCGCAGTGGTGGGCTTCGTGGGACTCCTGTGCGCTTGGCTACTCGTCGGCATTCGCACGCTCAACGGCGCCTTACGTTCAGACTTGTTGCGCCCCAAACCTGCTGGTGGGCCCGTCGTGTCGCGCAAGGAGCCCTTCGCAGCCCCGTCGCCAGACTAGAACGCGTCCGCCTGACGAGAGCACATCGCGCCTTCTGTCGCCTACTCGTCCATCGATGCGACCACCGAGGCCACGAAACTGCAGCCGTCATATTGGTCGTGGGAAGTGGTCCAACCCAGGCGCACGATCACCGCGTCCAGCGAGGGAATCATCGCGACGGTTTGGCCCCAGTGACCTTCCATCATGAGGGTGTCCCCTGGCAGCCCCTCCGTGTCGCGACACTCACCGCCGACAGGCTGCGCCGGGATCCACGTCTGGGCACCGTAGCCAGCACCATCGCCGGTCGGCAAGGTGGGTGCGCCAGCATACGCAAGCCATTCGCTGGGCAGGATCTGCTCGCCGTTCCAGCGCCCATCTTGGAGCATGAGTTGACCAAGGCGAGCCCAATCTTCGATGTCAGCCCACAAGTAACTGCTGCTGACCCACGTGCCGGAAGTGTCGGTCTCGAGGGTGGCCGAGTCTAGGCCGATTCGGTCAAAGAGTTCCGTGTACGGGTATTCCCAGTACTCCTGGTTGCTCGGGAAGTTGTATTGAACAACTTGGGCCAAGATGTTCGACACCGCGCTGGAGTATTCCCAATAGGTTCCCGGATCGTGAACCAAGGGCTTGCTCGCAGCCCAACTGGCCATATTCGGTTCGTCGTTGAGCATCCTCACGACCTCGTCCCACGGGTTGTAACCTTCGGGCAAATCAAGGCCCGGCTTCATCCCGAACAGGTCGTCCAGGGTGATCTGGGCGCGCTGATCCTGCCGCCACTGTTCCACCCAATCGGGTTGGCGATCGGCCGGGAACGCATCCACCACCGGTGTCTCCACTGGGATGCCGAGTTCCTGCAGTTTCTTGAACGCCAGCATTCCGCCGACCGTCTTGGTCATCGACCACCCGTGCAGCGCGGTTCCGAAGCGGAAACCGTCCGGATGCTCAGCCACCAACAGTTCGCCATCCTTGACTACCGCAATGCCGCGGGTATTGGCAGCATCCGGATCACCAGCGCCAACCATGCCTGCGGCTACCGCGGATTGGAGCTTCTCAGCGTCCACCGAGCTCGGCCAATCTGCGGGCGGGACGGTTGCGTCGCCTTCAGGCCAAGTGCCTGGGCGCGGGGCAGCCGGACGATACGGTTCGGCTGCGGGATCTGGGTCTTCAAACAAGACACACCCACGTAAGGGCAGCAATGCTGCGGTGCGGGGGAACATACCGAGGAACTTGCCAGTGGCCGTCTTGTTCTCGTGATCGACCTCAGTGGTGATCACCGAGAAAGCTGGGCTTGCCGGCAGGACGTCTTCGGCGCGCACATCCTGGCCATCATCGCGGCCAGCCACGAAAGTAGCCGAACACACAGCCTTGGCTGCCATTCCTGCACCCGTCTGCGGGATCTGAAACCACATCAGGACCGCGACAATCAGGAACACCAAGGCAACGATCAACGAACCGATCGCCAGAAGTGTGACTTTCAACCAACTGGGCATCCCGCGAACCTCCTCGCAACGAGATTCGAGCCTCGTTGCGGCGAGTCTGTCAGACCTTCCAAGGCGGTCGCAATATTACGCAGAACTCATTCCATGATGACGCCGACCGACCGGGGCCGCGCAGTGGTCCGTCCCTGTCGAGCGGGCGGATACGCAACCGTCCAAGCCACGGCGTAGGATCGCCGCGTGACGAGTGAATCTGCCCAGGACCCAGCAGTGGGTGCCGATTCGGCCGAACCGAACCTCGACGACGAACAAGCTCGAGAGCACTTGGGGGTCAGCAACGGCGGCCTCGACCGCAAGAAGACGATCATCCTGAGCCTGGTGGCACTGGTGTTCCTCGTCATCGTCTTTTGGCGCGTCATCCCCCAGATCGGTAGCTACTCCGAGGCTGTCGACTACATCAAGACGATGACGGCCCTGAGCCTCGTGGTCCTTGTCGCCGCCGTCGTCTTCTACCTGTTCGTTTACGGCTGGCCGTTCGTGGCCTCGACTCCGGGGTTGCCCTATAAGGCAGGCTTCATCGTCAACCAGTCGGCCTTCACGGTATCCAACGGAGTACCCGGTGGCGGCGCGATCGGCCTTGGCCTCCAGTACGCTCAGCTGACCTCATACAAGGCAACTCCGACCGTCACCACTGCTTCGATTGGCGCAACAGGCGTATGGAGCGTGTTCGTCACTCTGTTCCTGCCGGTAACAGGTGTGGTGGCCCTGACTGTCAGTGGCGACGACGGAACGCACTACATTGCCGCCGCCCTGATCGGAATCGGTGTCCTGATTGTGGTGGTGGGCCTGTTCGCTCTCATCTTGAGATCAGAGAAGAACGCCCTGCGGATCGGCGGACTGGCCGACAAAGTTGTCAACGGTCTGTTGCGGCTAGTTCGGCGGCCCGCCACGGTCGACATGACCCACCAGATTCTTCAGTTGCGGACCGACATCGTTGGACTCGTCAGTAAGCGATGGCTCGTCATCACCATCGCCCAGGTGGGCGTGTCGTGGTCTCAGTTCCTCATCCTGTACGCGGCGTTGATCGGCGTGACCGGCGGGCCCGGGAACGTGCCGCTGATCGCGGCCTACGGGGCCTGGGCCGTGGCCCAACTGGGAATCATGATTCCGATTACTCCCGGCGGCCTAGGAACTGTCGACGCCGCTCTTATCGCACTGCTGGTGTCGGTGGGGGTCGATAACGGTGCAGCGACCGCTGCTGCTCTGGTATGGCGAGCTAGCTCGTACGTCCCGCAAATCACGATTGGGTTGATTTGCATCTTCTACTGGCGCTTCGACATTCGGCGCCAAGCCAAGCGTGAACTCGCGGCCACCTGACGGGTTTCGCTCGCCTGCGCTGGTGAGCTAAGATCACCACCTGTGGGACGTGGGCGAAGTGATCCGGCATCGTCGGGACCCTCGTACACCGAACCCCAACTCAGTCCCGACCGGCCCGCCACGATAGGCCCCATTGAGAAGTCGGCGTTTATTGGCGTAGCTAGCGGGTTCGTCATCGCGGCGGCGGTGATTGGGATTTTCGGCACGACGCGCTTGCCGGTCTATCTGGGATTCAACTGGTTCTACGTCACCCTCTTGACCTTCGTCGGCCTCACGTGCGCTCTGCTGCTCATGGTCAACGCGGCCGTTTGTGGTTTTCGGTCAGTCTCAGTGCTGGCCGCTGGCTTCATGTATCTCGCCCTCACCGGGGTGGGTTTTCTGCTGACTTTTCCCGACGCGTTCGCCGAGGGGCAACTGGTGGGGGGAACGCAGTCATCGGCGTGGATCTACTACCTCTGGCACATCGGTTTCTGCGCGTTCCTGATCTGGTCAGGGTCACGTCTGACACGCGATTTGACCGACCCACAAGACCAACGTCGCACTATGCTGGTAGCGGGTCTCATCGCATTCCTGGCGGCAGTGGCCACAGTTGCGTTCGGCATTGGGGCCAGCACCTGGTTGCCACCGCTGCTGGAACTTCGACAGTCAGGCCCAGAAGCCTTGACCCCGATGCACTACCCGGTCGCAGCCGCAGTCTTTTTGACGGCACTAGCCGCTCTGGCTGTCACTATTTGGGCTTTCCGACGTTCCCGGTCCAGGCTCCGGCTCTGGCTAACGATTGTGGCTGGGGTGTTTGCCGCCGATGCCGTTCTTCACCTGTCGACTGACGGGCGGTACAGCCTCGGCTGGTATGGTCCGCGGTTACTGACGATCCTGAGCTTACTACTCATCATGGTTGTACTCATCCGCCACGAAGCGGTCAAGAATGGGCAGTTGAGTGCGCTCCTGCATTCGCAGCGACTTGAAGCCGATCACCAGCGCCAACAAGCCACTCGGTACCGCGAGTTGTCTCAAATCGACGAACTCACCGGCACCTTGACCCGGCGAGAGACCTTCGCGACACTGTCTCACCGCTTGACTCAACGCTCGCAGTCAAGCCCGATCGGCGTTCTATACGTCGACAGCGACGGGTTCAAGGGAGTCAATGACAAGTTCGGCCATGACGTCGGCGACCAAGTCCTGCGGCTACTCGCGACCACAATCACTGAACAGGTGGAATCCCATGACGCGGTGGGCCGACTTGGCGGCGACGAATTCCTGGTGATCATGGCAGGACACGAGCCTGGATCACGGGTGGAATCACTGTGCAGCGCAATCTGCTGCGCAGTGTCAGCGACAGAATTCGGTGGCGAGGAAGAACCCATCCGATTGGGTGTCAGCATTGGTGGGCTGATCGTGAACTGCCCGGCCGACGTCCAGACGGTCGTTCGGGAAGCCGACCATTTGATGTACCGCGCCAAGCGGTCAACGGACTCCCGCTACGAAATCGGACTGCTGTCGGCCAGCCAATGAGCGACGTTGGATGAGTCGCGGCGCGGCATTCGCGAATGCTTGTTATGCGGCCACCGCGTTGGGTGTCGCCGCAGGTGGTGTCGCTGTTATCGCCGGTGCTGGGAGGGCCACAACAGTGTTCGCGGATTCGACCACGACAGCGGGGACTGGCTCTGCTGCATTAGCAGCACTCTTGACCTTCACTGCTGCCGCAACCTTGACCGCATCTTGGGCCCAGATGGTCGCTACCGCGGCGGCGACTACCGCCGTAGCGACTGCAGCAACTCCTGGACCTACCAGCGCCTGCGCCACGGGATAGGCAACCCACAGCACCAACACACTCATCGCTGCGGCCACAACATTGATCACGGCGTGAGCCGCAACTCCGGCGGCATGGGCAGTGTTCGTTGTCATCGAACTCACCACCCTTCGTGATCACTCTCAGTAGCCTTGGATGATTACCCCCTGTAACTTGATTGTTTCATAGAGTGACACAAAGTGCTGTTGAGTAGGTCTCAGTTGCGCCACCTCGGGCATATTTGGCCCGATCTCACTAGTTAGCGTCGAATCGAGATCGATTCTGCTCACCCAGGGTAGGGAAATCGTCATCTGGCAAGATCGACGAGCCAGCCAACTACACAGGGTTACCGTCAGTCGTGCCGCTACGGCCTGAGACTGTCCGCTCTGGCCCCGACTGAAGGGATTCTGACGGTGAGTCGACTGCCACCATCAGGCCGAGAGACGAGTTGCCAGGGCAAGCCTTGATCGGTGAATGATCGAGTACCCATTCCGGATACCCAGGAAGCATCAACGCCGCACCCATCATCATCAACCTGCACGAGGATTGCGTTCGAGGAGTCATCCAGCCTGATCACCGCATGTCGGGCCGCACCGTGACGCACAGCGTTGGACACCGCCTCAGTTACCACGTCCACCAGTAGTCGGGCACTCGACTGATTTGTGCGGATCCGTTCTAGCGTCGCGGGACTCGCGTCCACAGTGACATCGCATACCGCCACCCAAGCAGCACACAACTCAGTGAGCGCCGCGACCAGGTCCACCGGTCCGGTTGTCGTTCCGGCTTCGGCGAGATCCTCCAAGTCCTCGAGTATCCGCTGCAGACTGTCGCGCACCACTTCCACAGCTGAAGCGACCTGACTGTCGCTCGTTCGCGGATCGTCCACGTCCGACAAGAGCACTCCAGCCATGGACAATCGGCCCTGCACGTGACCGTGGAGATAGTGCGCGATTGTGCGACGGATACGAAGTTCTTCCCGCTCGTAGTCGGCCAGTGCCCAGGACACGGCAGCCAGGGCGGCTTCTTCCGAGGCCAGAGCAGCTTTCCCACGATCGACGATCGCGCGTCCGGTGCACCACAGCAGCGTTGCGATCGACAGCCCCACCATGATCGATACGTTCAACCACCGCGGTCGATCGACTTGTCCCACTGCGAGACGATAAACCGGCGAGACAGCTACCATCGCCAGCGCCACTGTCGAGAGAAAGCAGAACCACCGAGCTCGAGGGCCGAGCGACTGGGGGTAGCGCGACACCACCACTCGAACTGCTGCCACCGCCAGACCTGCCGCAAGGGCGCACACGGCAGCCGCCCCGAGGGCCTGCCCGCCCTGACCCGCCAGCCCACCGAAACCACCTGCCCAGTGCGACACAGTGAGAAGGAAAACCACGAGCCCGATGCCGACCGGAGCAAGCGATTCTGGATGCGAAATTCGGTTGACGACCTCCGACCACGCATTCGGCCCCCTGTCGGCGATTGTCGAGGCTCTCGGGCCGGATACGGACGGAACTGGCGAGCGATCCCGGCGGATCTCGTGGCTCAGCGGCCGCACGTCCGCGACCGCCAGCTGCTGCACATCGTGCGCCCACGCTTGGATCCGCAGACGATAGTCAACGGGGAAGGTCGAGTCCATGCTCCTGACAATCTCGCGCACCCCAGTCGCAATATGGCGGTCCATGGTGTCACGGAGGCGCCCACGGGCAACTTCGACGGCCAGACGGTTGCGCTCGAGCACGCGTTCGCGCTCCTCCAATCGGCGCTCGACGTTCGACTTGGTGTGCCGAAACTGTCGGTACGTCTCCATCAGATAGGCGACCAGCGATACGACAACCGCAATAAGAACGATGCGCAGTGGAACGGCCACGGGCCGCCCGATCAGCTCGGCGTTCAGCCACGCGGTCGTCACGGCATGCGCGGCGGCTGCGACAAGAGTGACAACAACCATCGCAGCAGCGCGCCGACTGCGTCCGGACAAGAAGTGGCCGACCAAGAACTGCCCGAGACCTCCAACAACGGCCAAAGCGCCTGTTGCGGCCAGCGCGGCCACTACGAGGGCGAGATAGCGATGTGTCTCCAGCGCAGACTCGATCATGACGATCCGGACCGTCAGCAGGGCAAGCACTACTCCAACCGACCCCACGGTAAAGGTCCGCGCCGACGCCAAGAAATCAACGGCCAAGAGTACTTTTTTCCGGACTGCATCTCGCTGTCGCGACGGCCGGACCCGGCTAGTGCCTCGCATCGTTGCGCTCCGGAGGAGTGAGACGACCATCGTGAAAAATACGCGTGGCCGCCACCCGCGGAGCCAACCCGTCGACGTCTCGCAGCCCGAGGCTGGCGTAGAGACGGGCGAGCAGCGACTCTACCGCTCGGACGCTACATCCGCGACGGACGGCGATCTGTTCATTGGTCCATCCGTAGGCGACGAGTCTCAACACTTGGGCCTGGCCAGCACTGAGTTCAACGCCCGACGGTAAAGAATAGCGTTCCTCAGCAGTCCCTTCGATGGCCGCCGACACCGCGGCCCGGAGGGTTTCTCGACTCTGAATCTGGTGCTTGACAACATAGGCGGTGTGCGGGCCCAGTTGGGCCATTCGCGGCTCAATCACCTGGGGCTGTTCGTGTCCGCTGAGGATCACACCGGCGGCCCACGGCATGTCGCGCCGCGCCGCGATCAGCACGTCCCATCCCGACGGGCCTGGCCCGAGGTCCAGGTCCAGGACAAGCAGATCGGGGTCGAACGCTCGTGCTCGTCCGATGGCGTCGCGCCCAGAGGCAGCTCGTTCAACCAGGAAGCCGAGTCCCTCGACCATGGCAGCAATCATGGCGCGAGAAAAGTCGTCGTCCTCGGCAACTAAAGCTCGCCGAGTTGATTCGGCATCTGCAGCCATCTCACCAGGCTAGTTGCTATCGATTGTGGGTGCGACCGGATGCCTCTGCGTTACTCCGCGAGACGCTGATCGGTGTTCGTTCCGGCTGCGGATACCTCAGTAGTTCCGACGATGGGGGCGAGATCATCGAGCGGTTCCGCGATGGGCTCTGCCGGACCCTGGCGGACTCCAAGGAGGCTCGCCACAGGCACCGCGGTCAGACTGTAGATGACCACCGTCCCGACGATGACCACGAATATCAACGGCAACAGTACGTCAGCACCGTCAATGCCGAGCGCGACGAGTGATGCACTGAAGCTGGAAGCGGTTGCCGCAGCGACGATTCCACGAGGAGCCATCCAACCCATGAAGGCACGCTCTCGACCTGAAAGTCCTGAACGATAGGTGAGCAGCCACGCCTGCAGCGGCCGCCACACCACGACAAGCACCACTACGACACCCAGCGCCGGTAGCAACACGGCCTGGACCTCGGCCGGAGTCACCATGGCCGAAATCGAAATGAACAGCACACCGATAGTGACGTTGATAACTGTATCGAAGAATGGCTTGAGCTCGTGAATGTTGCGCCGGGCCATCCACGGAGCCACGACTCCCATAATCACAGCAGTCACCAACCCCGCATCCTCGGCCAAGATGTCGGCTGCCACCGCTCCCACGATGACCGCACCCAACATAGCTTCAGTGCCTAGGACCTGGTTGGTGCGCGATAACTTCAGCCCGACCCACATCAGGGCCAAACCGACTGCTGCAGTGACGATGCCGATCCCACAACTGACAGCGAAGACCTTGACCGCGGTGCCGACAGATCCCTCATCCGAAGCCTGAACTCCCTGCAGCATGATCACCGCTATCAGCGCACCCACCGGGTCAATCAGTGTGCCCTCCCACGCCAGAATGCGGCGGACGCGGGCGGTCGGGTTCACAAAACTGAGTAGCGGTCCAACGACGGTTGGCCCCGACACAATCAGAATCGCGCCCGCTAGCACGGCGATGTTGGGGTTGATGTCGAAGAAGAACAAGACCGATCCGGTCGCCACTGCAAAGGTCAGGAGCGCGCCCACGAAGACCAGAAGGTTGATCACTCGTCGGTCCTGACGAACTAGCCGCTCCTCGGCGAGTTCCATGCCGCCATGGAAGAGGATCAAGGCTACAGCGATGTTGATCAGAGGCGAGAAAAGGTCGCCGAAGATGGCTTCAGGGTCCATCTCCGGAATCAGGATTCCCCCCAGAAATCCAACCGGCAGCAGCAACACTAGAGCGGGTAGCCGGAGCCAAGGGGCAATGAGCTGGCACCCTACCGCCAGAGCAACCATCGCCGCGATGCCAACCAAGATGGTGTGAGAATCCATGCCCACACCCTAGGGACGATTGACGCCGAGTGCACCGCCAGGCCGCTAGGCGGCCAGTTTCGAACAGCTACGGGTGGATGACGGCGACGGGAATCGTCGCGTGATGCAGGGTGTAGTGAGCTACCGAACCGCGCAACAGGCGAGACGTGGCACTGTCACCCCGGTTGCCGATCGCGATGAGACTGGCGTTCTCGGTGTCGGCAGCCCTCAACAATGCCTCCGACGGATCTCCCTCGACGACGAGTCTTTCAACACTGACGCCGAGTTCGTCCAGGCCGCAGCGTTGCACCGCCGCGTCCAAACTGGCCCGCGCTTGCTCAGCCAGCGTCGCGGTGATCGATTCTGCAGCCCTTGCCGCGTCTTGAGGCTCACTGGAGCCTGCGGCAAAGTTGGAGCGCCAAGCTGCCATCAGAATGACGGTTCCTCCCGTGGCCCTGGCATGTGCCCCTGCCCAACGGATCGCGGCATCGGCGTCAGGACTGCCGTCGACGCCAACCACAACCCGTGCTGCAGATGGCGGCTGATAGTTGGTCGGTATGACGACAGTGCTCTTGAGCCCGTAGGCCGCGCACTGGTCGCTGACGGAACCGAGTAGCAGACTCGCGAAACCACCACGTCCCCGCCGGCCGAGCACAACCAGGGAGACGTCGACCGACTTGGATGCGTTGACGAGTTCTCCCGCAGGCTCTCCGGCACGCACCACGCTATCGATACGGGAACGCATGTCGGCAGGTATCGCAGAATCCAAGAAGGCTTCGACGTCTTGCTCGACCCGGGCCTGTTCTTCGTCGTCCCGAGCCTTCTCTTCTGGGCTCAGGGTGTCGGGCTGGTAAACGAGCCAACGTCGATGTGCCGCGTCAGATCGGACACTCAGCACCCTCAGTGCCTGCTCGTGGCCGCGCGCATAGTTGACTGCCCAGTCGAGTGCCGCTTCACTTCCAGGAGACCTGTCGAGGCCCACCAATACGACTGAACCGGCTTCGTTCTGTCCCATGTCCGCTCCCCTGATCATCCGACACCCCGACTGCCACGATTCTCTCGGCGATGGAAAGAATCAGCTGGGCAATCTGGCCAATCATCACACTGTAGCTAGATCGATCTTCTACAACAACTCAACTGATTCTTACGGTTCGCTGCCAAGGGTGGCGCACTAACCCGCGAACCGGCCTGCTCTATGGCCTGGAGTCTGACCTGCGGCTGCTGCGATGAGACCGGACTCGGCCGGTTTGGTCAACCGATGGGTGAGAATCGGGCCGTGATTCGGTAGCCAGACCCACCACTGTGGCAGTCGCCACTTGGGCAATCTGGTGGGCAACATCGGCGCTCGCACTCCGGTGGCAGCCACATTCGGTGCCGAACGATTCCGGTTGGTCCGGCGTAGCACTGGTGGCGTGGTCATTGCGGTCATTCATGGCGATCACATTCCTCTCACCACCGTCCTACCCCTTAGCCCCCTGCCAAAACTGCAATCTCACGGCTGTGTCCACAATCTGGTGTGACGCCCTGCACAGTCGCTTCAGTCCGTCCCCACTAGGTACGCCAAGACGATCGGATCTCTGGCACAATTCGCGCATGCGCAAGATTCACACGGAGAACCCCCGCCCCAAAGGCAAAGATGTTTTTCGAGCCATTCGGGGGCTCGTAGACGACCATCGGCGCTTGCTAGTTCTTCCGGTGATGTCGGCTGTGTTCGCCACGCTCGCGATCATCATCATCGCGCTACCGGTCGGGGCCTGGGGCCTGGTCGCAGACTCCACCAACAACCAGACGGTTGAACTCGTCGTCTATATCGTCAGCTTGTGGGTGATGCTGTTTGTGTCCACCGCCATCGCAGTGTTCTTCCAAGTCGCTCTCGTCTTCGGTGTGATCGCCATCATCAACGGGCAAACCCCAACCGTCGGCTACTGCATCGGGCATGCATTCAGCCGACTGGGCAAGATCTTGGGTTGGGCGGCGATCTCGGCAACCGTCGGCGTCATCCTCCGACTGCTGACCGATGCGGCAACCGAATCCAACAATGGAATCGTGGTCGTTCTGGGGTTCCTGGTCCGGTTCGTCGGACAGGCCGCCTGGGCCGTTGCCTCCTTCTTCGTCATTCCCATGATCGTCATTGATAATGCTGGACCGGTCACAGCCATGAAGAACAGTGTCCGGGTCATCAAGGAAAACTTCGGCACCGTCGTTCGCTCGGGGGCCCGGTTCGGCCTGTACCAGTCCATTCCCCTCCTAGTAGGGCTGTTCGCGTTCGCCATTGGCATCGTCATCTTGCTCAATGATGACCTGGTGGTCCCCGGCGTCATCCTCATCATCATCGGGATCGTCATCCTGGGGATCACTGCCTGCATATTCTCGGTGTACGGTGCCGCACTCAAAGCAGTCCTCTACAACTACTCGCAGACCGGAACGCTGCCGCAAAAGCCAGGCTCAGAAGTCTTCGATCAGTACCAAAAGTGGATGCACGAGGTGGGAGAGAAGTCCGGGCGGCGATTGTAATCGCACGACAAGGACTCGCCGGTTCAGGAAACGGCTGGCCCGTCCACAGCAATCATCGGGCACAACTGACCAGTGGTGTATCCCTGGGCTTTGAGGATCGGGATGAGGTTCTTCGTCACCTGCAGCGCCTGAGCGCCGTGCCCGGCTCCGTCGTGCAGCAGGATAATCGCCCCCGGAGCCAGATTGGAAGCGATCGAATTCGTAACCACGGATGCCCCAGGCTCACGCCAGTCCACCGGATCTATCGCCCAGCCCGCCGATTGCATTCCCCGTGCTGTGGCTGCCGCGATCGCCCCAGGACCGATGGAACCATAGGGCGCCCGCCAGCACGTGGTCTGGGCCCCAACTGTCTTCTGGATCAGTTTTTCCATGCGATCGAGATCTTCACCGACCGCCTGCTCTGACCATCTGCCCATGTCGGGGTGGCTCCATGAGTGCCCCGCCAAGGTTGATCCGCTCATCATGATGTCACGCATGACTGACTTGCCGTCTGTCGTGACGTTGACGCCGTTGATGAAGAACGTTGCCGTCAAGCCCGCCTTCTGCAGTTCTTTGGCGATCTCGCGAGAGTAGTAGCCAGCGGGGCCGTCATCATAGGTGAGATAAACGAGTCTTGGTCGAACCCCGTCAGGACCTGCTTCGCCACGCTTGGGGCCGTAGGCGATGGGCTGTTTCTTCTTTACTTTCGGCCCGGCAGCGCCTAGGGGAAGAATGTACGGGTTCACCTCTTGAGCCACCTCAACGAAGGTGGGTTCCCGGGGCTCCGGCTCTGGCGTAGGGTCTGTCTGCGAGTTGCCCCCCGCAATGGACTGAGCGGAGAAGCTGTTCTGCTCGACGGCTCGCATTCCCACGAGCACCGCACCGCCAAGAACTAGTCCTACTGCCACGGCAATGAGCGAAATGAGAACTGCGCTCGCACCCCGTTGATTCATCGTCACATCCGCAATTGTGCACCACTAGCCCGGACGCTCAGTGCACCGGCGTGGCCGCTGATTGGATCGACGTGCTCAGCCTATGGTGGACACATGTCCAGCGACATCGGACCCCCTGACGACGCGAGCGTGAAGCAGTGGCTCGTAGCCCACAAGATTCCCGGAATCATCGACTGCCACGTCCACTTCATGCCCACAGCCGTCATGGACAAAGTGTGGGCCTATTTTGACGCTGCCCCGCAACACTATGGGCGTGAGTGGCCCATCACGTATCGCGTAGGAGATGAGAGACGAATCCGCACCCTCTCGGCGCTCGGGGTGCGCCGGTTCACCACCCTTAACTACGCTCACCGACCCGGAATGGCGAGTTGGCTCAACGATTGGTCGCTACGCTTCGCGCGGGAGAACCCGGCTGTCATTGCTTCGGCCACGTTCTATCCGGAACCGGCGGCCGCGTTGACCGTCGCAACTGCCCTGGGCGCCGGAGCACGCTGTTGGAAAATTCATTTGCAGGTGTCTGACTTTAGCCCCCTCGATCCGCTGCTCACGGAAGCCTGGCAACTCGTCGAGGATGCGGGGGCTCCGGTCGTCATTCATTCTGGAAGCGAGCCGCTGCCCGGTGACCACACGCAGCCCCATGGGGTTGCGCAACTGCTCGAACGGCATCCTGAGTTAAAGCTGATTGTGGCTCACCTGGGGGCTGGGGAAACTGACTTCTATCTCGACCTGGCCCGCACCCATGACGGCGTCTATCTGGACACAGCGATGGCCCTCACCGACTACATGGGCGGCCCTACCGCCCTGGCACCGAGAACGCTGTCGAAGCTTGAGGCTGCTGGCCATGCTGGCAAGATTGTTTTCGGATCGGACTTTCCCAATATTCCCTACTCTTTCTCGCACCAAGTCGAGGCTCTCGCCCGCCTCGGCTTCGGTAGTGAATGGATGCGGGCGGTCCTGTGGGACAACCCGTTCCAAGCACTCGCACTCAACTAGGATGGGCGCCTGGCTTGGGGTTGGCCGAGTTGGTGAATAGGCAGACTCGAGAAACTGAGATACACCCGCACGTTGCCGTGGTACTTCACGGCCAGCCCTGCCGCCAAGTCTTGTATCGCGTCGAGCTCAGCAACGGTCCGGCTTCCCGAGAAGGTGACGCATACGTGGGCATCGAAGCCCTTGCCGCGGCGAACCACGTACGCATCCACGAGGGTAAGGCCCGCGCAACCACTGTCGGAGGACAGAACCTCCTGCACCGCCTCCACAAACTCGGATTCGAGTTCGTGGTCGACTCGGCGTCCAGTCAGCCGATCCACTTCTTTGCGAAACATGCTGACCGGTTCCCGCAGGAGGATGAGCGCTATCACCACCACGACTAACGAATCGGCGATGTAGGTGATGT
>CBFGTA010000005.1:0-44172 GCA_965651595.1 uncultured bacterium
AAACTGGCTCATTCCCGACAACTGGACAGCTACGTCCTCGGTGGCATACGTGATGGTCGTGCCGCTTGTTGCCATTCCCGTGGCGCTGGGTTTCGTCTATCTTGCCCGCATCCTATGGCTCCGCAGACAGCGGGCCCGCGCCCGAAAACAGTACGAGAACACTTTGTAGGACCCTGAGCGGCGATCGCAAGTGACACCAGATGGACCTAAGGGCCCTCGGCAGACAGCGTTTGGCCTGACCCCTTCTGGTTGGTCCAAGTGGTCTGCCTGTGATTCTGGTTTTGGTTGGCCTGCGGCCGACTGACAGGGTGGGTGTTGGTCCTCCTCTGCGGTGTGACTCAGGGTCTGTATGGCGTCACTGAAGATTGCCTTGCTGGGGATTTGTCCGTCGCGGGGGTTGGGCCGGCACCGACCCGGCCCACTTCGGTGGCTTGATGAGAAGCCTGCCCAACCTCATGGTTGTGGCCCATCACAGGCGTGCCCCGTTGTGACTGTCATCCAGGCCGGTGCCGGTCGACGACGCCGCCATTAAGAAATGAAGGGACATCGTTATGCCCATCGTTGCAGAACAATACGAATTTGTGATCGGCGTGGACACTCACGCTGCCAGTCACACGATCTCGATCATCGACACGGTCACGGGTCGGGTTGTGGTGCAGGCAAAGTTTCCGTCGTCACCCGCCGGACTGTCTAGGGCTGTTGCCTGGACTATCAGAGAGACCGGTCCGGTTGGTTGCGCATTGGTCGTCGTCGAAGGAATCGGCTCCTACGGTGCCCAACTAGCCCGGTCGTTTTTCTCCGCCGGATTTGAGGTTGCTGAGGCCGGGGCAATGCCGCGCGCGCACGTTAGCAATCCAGGTAAATCCGACGCATTGGACTCAGAGCGGATCGCAAAGTCTGTGCTCGGGATCGACACTTCGCACCTACGGATCCCTCGTGCTGATGGTGTCCGCAATGCGCTGCGGATCCTCGTTGTCGCACGGGAACAGATGACAAGTGACAAATCGGCGGCGGTCAACTCGCTGACTGCGCTCGTCCGATCCCAAGGCCTGGGTGTCGATGCTCGTCAACCCCTGACCGTCAGTCAGATACGAGAAATTGCCTCATGGCGTCGCCGAGCGGGCGACACCATCGACACCAGGATTGCCCGGGAAGAAGCAACCCGACTGGCCCGCAATGTCTTCAGCCTCACCAAGCAGGCCGCGGCCAACGCCAGACAGCTTGAGTCCCTGGTCCAGCAAAGCGCGCCGGAGCTGCTGGATATGCAGGGAGTCGGGCCAGTCACGGCAGCGATCGTGATCATCTCGTGGTCTCATCACGGCCGGGTCCGATCTGAAGCCGCGTTCGCCGCGTTAGCGGGAACGTGCCCGATCCCCGCTTCCTCGGGCAACACCCAACGGCACCGCCTCAACCGCGGCGGCGACCGCCGACTGAACTGGGCGATTCACACAATCGTCATGGTCCGGATGGGCCGCGACCCTGAAACCAAGGCGTACATCGCCAGGCGAATGGCAGAAGGCAAAACGAAGAAGGAAGCCATGCGCTGCGCGAAGCGATACCTAACGAGAAACCTTCACCGCATCCTCAAGAACACCCCAGCACTAGCAGCTTGACAAAAATAGAAGCATCCCCGGAATGTTGCCCAGGCGTGTGAGAGTTGGGGCATAGTGATCGAGGAGGTTGTCCTCGATCGATTCCACCCGAGCGCTCAATGTGGCGAAGTTTTCGACGGTTTCTCGCGACCGTCGATCGGCATCAAGCTGGGCCTGCTCACTCCGGCGTTGGAATGCGGCTTGGCTCTGCGCGGCCTTCTTTGCCTTCTTCTCTTGGTCGGCAGTTTCCTTGCGGCGAATATTGGCGATCTTCTTTTCCAGGTCTGCGAGCTGCCCTTCGCGCTTCGCGAGCGAGCTCTCCGCTGACGTGCGATCCATCTCGGAGCGCTCGATATCCATGGTGAGTTGCTTTGCTCGCGTCGGGCTCGTCCTACGGTTGAGATCCGAGCGCTTGCGCGCGGCCTTGCTCGTAGCGTCGGCGATCTTCTTGCGGTCTTTCACCGCGGCGTCGCGCTCGCGCTCAAGATCGCGTTGATAGCTGGATTGGAAGCTCATCCCCCATAGTGCAGCAACTCTCAGACATTGAACCGGAAGGACCTGCGGCTGGGCCTCCGCAATCGCCCCCCCGAACTCTCGCCCGCAAATACCGGCCTCTCAGGCGGCAACGACCAGGACGAGCCCACCAACGGATGCGCTGCGAGGTCACGCCTGTCACGCTCGGCGGGTCACAGAAGGTTCCGGTGCTGGGCTACCGCTTCGAGACACGATCTTGTGGGTGTTGTTTGCGAAGGGTCCGGGGTCGTCAGAGGGTGTCCTGTTGGATTCGGTTTTCTCAAATCGGCCAATAGTTTTCCGAGACGCGAGTTGATCTTTGATTCGAAAGCTCCGAAGCGCCAGCAAACAAGGCGCAAATTGAGTTACGGACAGCCGCCCACCCGCGCGCCATGGTGACGCTGAACAGGAGCCTACCGGCTGGCCTGCAGAACTGTCTTGATTGCCCCGTGTTGGAAGTGTAGCTAGTGCACCAGCCTGGGCGCCAGGTCAGAATTTCGCGAGGCGCTGAGCCACTCGTCCTACTTCGGCTTTGGTCCAGGCGCGGCGCTTCTTATTGATGCCGATCTTGGTGTCACTGAGGGAAATCCGCGCGAACTCGACTCGCACGACAGCCGAGCCCACTCGACGGTACGCGGCGAATTGGTCTCCGATGATCGAGATGTCGATTGGCCCGGACACCGACAGGCTCACATCGGAAAACAGCGTGAAGCCGCGGGCACCAAATAGCTTCTTGGTGGACCGGGACTTCTGAGTGACTGTCCCGCTCGCGGTCGTTCCGTCCTCGCTCAGGTTGAATGGTACGGTCCCGACACAGCGCTTCTTGACCACGTGCCGCATCTGCTTCCAAGCGGCCTGGGCGTGCCGGGGTGTTCCGTAGTTGTAGATCGTGTTCGAGGCCGTCGAGATCGTTCCTTCGAGGTCGCTGGCAGCAAGCTGAATCTCAGCCAGGGCCGAATTCACCGGCTTCCGCCCGCGAATGTCGTCTCCGTTGCGCGAAATGCACAGGTCAGGGCCGAGCGTCTCTGACGAGGGGAAGAAGGACGTTTCGCGCTGAAGTTTTTGCCCTGCGAAACGGACGGATCGAGGAACGTCAGACTTGCGCATGAGCGCCGACTGCATTTCAGATCGCGTGAGGTGCGTGGCGATGGCCCCGCTGCCGGCGTGGGCTGGAACGCTCGTTCCAACTAAGGCACCAGCCGCCATGACGGCCGCCAATCACGATCCGGCCAAGAATGATCGTGTCCTGTTACGTCGCGGCATCAGAGGCTCCTCGCAGGCCCGAGCGTCTCGGGCACTCATGTATAGGTGGGCTCAGACTAGGGGCTGCAGCCACCCGATGCCAACGGATGACGGGGCGCGATGGCCTATTCCGGGAAGTCGGGCCCCGATCCAGCGGCAGAGGTTTGCTCACGTTCCCACGCCGTTAGTTGCTGCTCGAGTGCCTTCATCATCTCGAAGATCTGCCGCGGAGGTATCCGTACTCGGGCCACGATCTGACTCTTGGTAATGGCCACTGGCTGCCCGTCGGGGTCCTCGCCCATCTCCGGAGGCCCGGCAAACGCCAAGAAGTCGAAAGTGAAGGTGTCAGCCGTGTGCCAGATGCTCACGAAGTCCGCGTGCTGGCCACCCACCATCTCCTCAGGAAGGTCAATCTCATGCATTTCATTCATTCGGCAACACTACTCAGCCAGCACTTGGCTTCTGCGCCTCGACAATGCGTGTTGCGTAGAACGGATTGCCACACCACTCGTCGAACCCGCGCTGTGAACTGTGACGTCATTGAGGCCGAGCGCTCTCCGGTCGGCATCATATTGGCAAAAATACCGAATGTCGGCAACGGATAGTGGTGCTCGTCGTACGCATCCGATCTGGGTCTTAGGAGGTTGAGGCGTTTCCGTTGAGGAAGGCCTGGATGGACAAGGCGAGCAGTTCCGTGTCGCTCCAGTCGTGATCGTCGCTGGATACGCACAGGTGGAGATTGCCGTTCAGCGACGTGATGGCAACTCCGTAACGCATGGGCTTGCCGATCGGCAGGATCGGGTACTGCGCAGCGATGGGCTGGCCCAACACATACAGCGGAATCTGCGGACCAGGAACATTCGTGATGCACGTGTCTCCCGCGAATTGCAGCAGTGAATCCGATGGTTCGGCTGAGACGGCCTGTTGTAGTCCGTAGGGCACCACCCGGCTGGCAAGATCGGCCAGCGAGTCAGCCAAGAGCGGCGTGAGGCTGTGCTTGCCCACCGATGTTTGCTCGCCCACGGCTTGGATCAGGGCCGCCGGTTCGGTGATGCCCAAGGGAAGTCCGATTGGCAGGATGCTGGCTTGGTTGTTGGGGGTTGGGTCGCGGGGGTCGCGCATGCTGACGGGCATCATGCACCGTGCCACGCGGTCGACCGGATCGACTCCCTGCTTGGTTAGCAGCCGGGTGAACCCGTAGGCGACGGCAGCCAAAATGACGTCATTGACTGTCGCGCCGTACTGCTTGCCGGCGGCCTTGACGGCCGAAAGGTCGGCGTCGAGGCTCACCCACGATCGGCCACTCGTCACGTCGCCAGCTAGGCCGCTGGCCTTCGAGGGCACGAATCCGGCCACGGATCGGGCTGTATCGGGCACCCGTTCGGCGAACGAGCGCACCGTCTTCCATGCTTGGTCGAGTTCGTTCCTGAGATCAGATCGATCATCGGCTGCAGCATCGGCGGTATCGCGATCGTCGAGAGCAGCATGCGCTTGGGCGAGGAGATAGTCAGTGAGGCTGACCCCTCCGGCGGGCTCGGTGTCGAGAAAGCGCCCCATCAACATCGAAGTGCCCTGGCCATCAGTCACGGCATGGTGGTTGCGCCACACCAGACCCCAATGCCCGTCGACAGCGTCGGGTACGAGGTGAAGGTCCCACAATGGTCGCGAGCGGTCCATCGGCTTCTCCATGATCGACGCCACTAGGCCGTCGAAACCATTGGGGTCATCGCCAACCTTCACTTCGTGGACGTGATCTGTCAGCACGACGTCCGCTGGCACCCACTTGGGTCGGCTGAGCCGAGGCAGCGATGATTCCTCGAGCCGCGTAAACAGCCGTTCGGCTTGGTCACGCCGACTTTCGATGAGGTTGCAGACTTGGTCGACCGTGGGGCATTTTCCCCCGACCAGAAGGGCGGCACCAATCGCTAATGCCGGGCCGCCAGGCTCTTCGAGTTGTAGGTAGGAAGCTTCAATAACGCTGATCCGGCTCACGGGGCCCTTTCGGTCGGCAGGGTGGTTCTTCATTGTTGTCGCTCGGGGCCACCGATCGCAACTGCGTGTTAGCAACCGTGGCCCCGAGGTGTAGGCGCTACGCTCGGGCCATGATTTTGTCGGACGGAACTATCCGTGCATTCCTCGATCAAGGGCGACTCGAGATCAGCCCCATCGAGCCCGAACAAGTCCAGCCGGCGAGCGTCGACGTTCGGCTTGGCGCCGAGTTTCTGGTGTTCCGCAACCACACGTGCGAGGTGATCGATCCGTACGAACGGCCTTCCGATTTGATGGAGAAAGTGTCAGTTCCCGCTGGCGGATTCTTCGTTCTGCATCCGGGCGAGTTCGTGCTCGGCACCACTCATGAGATTGTCGGCCTGCCCGACGATCTTGTGGCGCGGGTCGAGGGCAAGTCGTCACTGGGTCGGCTCGGTCTGTTGATTCACGCCACGGCTGGCTTCGTGGACCCCGGATTCCGCGGTCAGGTCACTCTGGAACTGAGCAACGTCGCGACCCTGCCGATCAAGCTGTGGCCGGGCATGCGAATCGGCCAGTTGTCGTTCCAACAGATCGATAAGGCTGTCGAGCGCCCCTACGGTGATCCGCGGCTCGGGTCCAAGTACATGAACCAGCAAGGCCCGGTTGCCAGCCAGTACGAACTCAACGAGCGCTAGCTATTCGGCGCGTTGGCGCCAGGATCCTCCGCCGTGGCCGTGTGAACCGTCGGCCGAGTCGCCTGCTGGCTTGACGGACTCGAGTAGCAGCGCGGCGACGTCGAGTACCTCGACGGACTCCTTCGCCGTGCCCTCCTGCTTGCGCTGGGTCGTGCCGTCATTGAGCATCACATTGCAGAACGGGCACCCCACCGCGATTCGGTCAGCGCCAGTGCCGAGGGCCTCGTCGGTCCGGTTCAGGTTGACGCGACTGCCGAGAGTCTCTTCCATCCACATGCGCGCACCACCTGCCCCACAGCAGAAGGACTTCTCCACACTACGTTCCATCTCCAACAAAGTGACGCCGGGCACTGAAGCAACCAGTTCGCGCGGCGGGACGTAGACCTTGTTGTGGCGACCCAGATAGCACGGGTCGTGGTACACGACTCGGTCGTCAATCGGCGTGACCGGAACGAGTTTGCCGTCTTGTTGCAGCTGAGCCAGAAGTTGGGTGTGGTGAACGACTTCGTAGTCTCCGCCGAGCTCCGGGTATTCCCGCCCGATGGTGTTGAGGCAGTGGGGGCACGTGACGACGATCTTCTTAGCTTTGATCTCGTTGAGAACTTCGACGTTCTGCATACCTTGCATCTGGAACAGGAACTCGTTGCCAGCTCGGCGGGCAGGATCTCCGGTGCAGGTTTCACCTTCCCCGAGGACCATGTACTCGACTCCGGCAATGTGCAGAAGTTCAGCCACGGCCTTCGTGGTGCGCTTGGCGCGATCCTCGTAGGCGCCGGCGCAACCCACCCAGAACAGGTACTCGACGTCGTCGGGAATGACATCTTCCCCGTCCATCCCGAACACCCGCACGTCGAAGTCAACCTCTTCGATCCAGGCGTTGCGGGTGGAGGCATTCATGCCCCACGGATTGCCCTTCTGCTCCACGTTCTTGAACAGGCCAGCCAGTTCGCTGGGGAAGTCAGATTCGATCATGACCATGTTGCGGCGCATCGCGGTGAAGTGGTCAATGTGTTCGATGTCAACGGGGCACTGCTGCACGCAGGCACCACACGTCGTGCACGACCACAAGGCGTCTTCGTCGATGACCGGACCCTCATGCGAGCGGTGTCCGGCGGAGTCGTAGCCGTCTGTGGCGCGGCGCTCATCGAAGTCGCGCGGGCCGACTAGTGGTCGCTCCACCTCGGCCCGCACCGACTCGCCTACCTTCGCGAGCACTTCCTCGTTGCGTTCGCCCATGGCGTCGCGTTGGCCCTTCGCGGCCGTGGCTAACAAGTACGGAGCAGACGCGAACAAGTGGTCACGCAGGTCCATGATCATGAGCTTGGGGCTGAGGGGTTTCTCTGTGTTCCAGGCAGGACACTGCGACTGGCATCGCCCGCATTCGGTGCAGGTGGCCAGGTCGAGCATGTTCTTCCAAGTGAAGTCTTCGATTCGTGCGGCACCGAATAGGGCGTCGTCGGCTGGATCTTCGAAGTCAACCTTCTCGGTGCCTGAGTACAGCGGCAGGAGAGGGCCAAGGGCGTTGGGCCGGCGCGAGAACATGACGTTGAGCGGCGCCACGAAAATGTGCAGGTGCTTGGAATGCAGGACGATGAGCAAGAAGATCAAGATGACACTGACGTGAGCGATGACGGCGATGGCTTCGATCCACTGGTTAACGCCGACTCCCAGGGGGGCGAGCAGGCTGCCCACCCAGTTGGACGCGAAGCTGCCCTCCTTCGGCCCGTACACGACAGCGTTAGCACCCCGGTACAACAACAGCGTCCACACGACGTTGAAGATCATGAACAGCACGACCCAGGCGGCACCGGTGTGGGAACCGAAGAACCGTGAGTAGCGCCCCTGCTTGGCCGGGTTGTTGAACAGGCGGATGATCCCGAACAAGACGATGCCGACGAGGACCAAGATGGCGAACAAGTCGGTGAGAAAACGAATGATCGGCCACATGCCGATGATCGGGAATGTGAAGTTGGGCGAGAAGATTTCACCGAAAGCTTCCACGACGGTGATGCCGAGGACGACGAACCCCCAGAAGGCGAAGACGTGGGCAATGCCCGGGATCGTCCAAGCCAGCAGCTTTTTCTGACCGAAAACCTCCACCGACTGGGTCTCGACGATGGTTGCTGCTGCGGGAGACTCAGGTCGACCGACTGTGGGCTGTCCTGAGCGGATCAAGCGGTACAGCACTGACGCCCGGCGGGCCGCTAGCGCCAGACAAACCACCGTGATCGCTGATCCGAGCACGATCCGAACGATCGTTAGTGCACTGTCGTGTTCCACGGCAGGTCCTCTCGTTGGGAATGGGCACCATGCCTGCCCCGATACTCCGTGCGCCTCGCACACACCTTTGGGCAGGATACGGGCTTCACCCTTGTCGTGGTGGAGATGCCCCTCCGATCAAGAGACTGCCGTCACGCGAGGAGACCTCCCGGAAGCCTGCCGCGGGAAGCGCGAATGAATCTTGAGTCATAGTGACTCAACTTTCATGCAATCCACCTTGACAGGATCTCTCACGACACCCATACTAGAGGGCAGGTCGAGTGTCGGATATCGGTGGAAAGTTGCTTTAGGGCGGCCCGCCTCCCCCGGCAGCACTCGGGCCGGACAGACATTTCAGTAAGGAACAACCGCCGAACAGGAACAACTGCGTGATGTGGGAAGCCGGCTGGCCGCCCAATCAAGCACACAACGAAGGAGCACATCCATGGCACGTGCAGTCGGAATTGACCTGGGAACCACCAACTCTGTCGTATCCGTCCTCGAAGGTGGCGAACCGGTCGTCATCGCCAACGCTGAGGGCGCCCGCACTACTCCATCGGTCGTGGCGTTCGCCAAGAACGGCGAAGTCCTCGTCGGTGATGTCGCGAAGCGGCAGGCCGTGACGAACGTCGATCGCACCATCCGCTCGGTCAAACGCCATATCGGTACCGATTGGTCAGTCAAGATCGACGACAAGGCCTACACCCCGCAAGAGATCAGTGCCCGCACCTTGGGCAAGCTCAAGCGCGATGCGGAGGCGTATCTCGGTGACCAGGTCACCGACGCGGTGATCACTGTCCCGGCCTACTTCAACGACTCCCAGCGCCAGGCCACCAAGGAGGCCGGCGAGATCGCGGGCCTCAACGTCCTGCGCATCATCAACGAGCCCACAGCTGCGGCGTTGGCCTACGGCCTCGACAAGGCCGATTCTGAACAAACCATCCTCGTCTTCGACCTCGGTGGCGGCACCTTCGACGTTTCCCTGCTCGAAATCGGCGACGGCGTGGTCGAAGTCAAGGCCACCAGTGGCGACAACAACCTCGGCGGCGATGATTGGGACGATGCCATCGTCAACCACCTCGTGACCCAGTTCAAGAACGGCCACGGTGTGGACTTGTCCAAGGACAAGATGGCACTGCAACGCCTGCGGGAAGCGGCCGAGAAAGCCAAGATCGAGCTATCCAGCTCGAACCAGGCCTCGATCAACCTTCCCTACATCACCGCCTCATCCGAAGGACCTCTCCACCTCGACGAGACCTTGTCTCGCGCCCAGTTCCAACAGATGACCCAGAAGTTGCTCGACCGTTGCAAAGAGCCGTTCAACCGCGTCATCAAGGACGCCGGAGTGGCCGTGGGCGACATCGATCAGGTGGTGCTCGTCGGTGGATCCACCCGTATGCCAGCCGTCAGCGATCTGGTCAAGGAGATGACCGGCGGCAAAGAGCCCAACAAGGGCGTCAACCCTGACGAGGTAGTAGCCATCGGGGCGGCCTTGCAGGCTGGCGTCCTCAAGGGTGAGGTCAAGGATGTACTTCTGCTCGACGTCACCCCGCTGTCATTGGGAATCGAAACCAAGGGTGGCGTGATGACCAAGCTGATCGAGCGCAACACGACGATCCCCACCAAGCGGTCGCAGGTGTTCACCACTGCCGACGACAACCAACCGTCGGTGCAGATCCAGGTGTTCCAGGGCGAGCGGGAGATGACGGTCTACAACAAGAAACTTGGTACGTTCGAGCTGACTGGAATCGCCCCGGCTCCCCGCGGTGTGCCTCAGGTTGAAGTGACGTTCGATATCGACGCCAACGGCATCGTCCACGTGTCCGCCAAAGACATGGGCACCGGGAAAGAACAGTCCATGACGATCACCGGTGGTTCGGCCCTACCGAAGGACGAGATTGATCGGATGATGCGCGAAGCTGAGGAGCACGCCGAAGAGGACCAGCGGCGCCGCGAGGAGGTCGAAGTGCGCAACAACGCTGAAAGCCTCGTCTACCAGACCGAGAAGTTCATCGCCGACAACGAAGACAAGCTCCCTGCAGAAGCCAAGGAGAACGTCAACGGCCCGCTCGCTGAACTCAAGACTGCTCTGGAAGGCACGGACACCGAAGCCATCAAGGCAGCCAGCGAGAAGGTGTCGCAGGCCAGTCAAGCACTCGGAGCCGCGTTATACGCCCAGCAGTCTGAGCAGGCCGGTTCAGCCGGTGCAGGGCCAGACTCAGGGCAGCCAACGGCTGACGACGACGATGTGGTCGACGCCGAAGTTGTTGACGAGGACGAGACCAAGTAGTTCGTCGAGGATGAGTCCTCGGGCGGAGATGACACCGTCCGAGGACTCCCCACGAGAAAGTGACGATGGCCATGACGATAAATGCAACTCCACCCGAACAGCCCGATGAAGTTCCCGTCAAGATCACTGACAAGCGCCGCATCGACCCGGAAACCGGTCAACTGCGGCCACAGCCAGCAGCGACTGCCGATCCCGCGAGTCACCGGCCGAACCTCGGGGCCACGGCCGACGCTGGTTCGCCGGAGGGGCTGTCGACACCTGACCCGCAACAAGCCCAGCTTGATCAGGCCCAGCTTGATCAAGCTCAGGCCGAGATTAGCGACCTCACCGAGCAGCTTCAGCGCCTCGCCGCGGAATATCAGAACTACCGCAAGCGGGTCGAGCGGGAGAAGACCGAACTGTCCGGACTTGTCACGGCGGCGGTGCTGGCCGAATTGCTGCCCGTGCTCGACGACATCCATCGAGCCGAGCAGCACGGGGATCTCACTGGGCCTTTCCAAGCCATCGCCGCCGCTCTGACCGAGACGGTGAAGCGCCTCGGTCTGGTCGGATTCGGAACAGTCGGCGACGAGTTTGACCCGACGATCCACGAGGCGTTGTCACAGGTGCCTGCCGAAGACGCAGACAGCGGAACAATTGTGGAGGTCTTCCGTGAGGGCTACCAACACGGAGACCGCATCGTGCGTCCGGCCCAGGTAGTCGTTGCCCAGTAGCCACCGGTCCCACGAGCCCAACCGGACACGATCCGCGCCCATGAGCCGATTCAGAAAGGAGGGATGAGCAGTGGCAGCTGAAGAAGACTTCCGACCCGAGTGGATGGAACGCGACTACTACGCGTCCCTCGGCGTCGGCCAGAAAGCAAGTGCGAGCGAGATCAAGAAGGCCTACCGGAAACTTGCCCGCGAACTCCACCCTGATGCCAACCCCGGCAATGCTACTGCCGAAGAACGCTTCAAAGAAGTGTCGGAGGCCTATGACGTCCTGAGCGACACCGCAACGCGTGAAAAGTACGACCACTTCAAAGAACTGGCGGCCGCGGGAGCATTTCGCGGGCCAGGCCCGGGTGGTCCGGGGGGCGGTGGGTTTGACCCGCGCGACTTCGGCTCCCTCTTCACAGACGGTGGCGGCGCCGGATTCAGCGACCTGTTCGGCAACATCTTCAATCGCCGGTCCGGTCCCAACCCGACCGGTCCCCGCAAGGGCTCTGACCTGGAAAGTGAAGTCACCCTCAGCTTTCGCGACGCTCTTCACGGGGTGACGGTGCCGTTGAGTCTGTCGACCGACGCCGTGTGTCCGAGTTGTTTCGGGACCGGTGCCCGGGCCGGAACCACTCCCCGGCAGTGTCCGCAGTGTCGGGGTTCAGGCACTGAAATGCGCAACCAGGGCGGGTTCGCTTTCTCCACGCCGTGCAGCCAGTGTGGGGGCCGTGGTTCGTTCATCGATGACCCTTGCCCGGAATGTCACGGCTCTGGCCACGGCACCAAAGTGCGCCGGATCCAGGCCAAGGTGCCAGCTGGAGTTGCCGACGGCCAGAGGATTCGGCTCAAGGGCCGAGGATCCCCCGGATCCAACGGCGGGCCAGCTGGCGACCTGTACCTCGTCGTTCACGTGACCCCCGACCCCGTATTCGGTCGTTCCGGGAACAACCTGACCGTCACGGTTCCGCTGGCACTCGACGAGGCGATTCTTGGCGCGGATGTGGCAGTTCCCACAGCTGATGGAGGCAAGGTCACCGTGCGGGTGCCCCCAGGTACCCCGGCGGGCAAGACTTTCCGTGTGAAGGGCAAGGGGGTGGCCCGTCCCGGCAAGAGTCCGGGCGACCTGCTCGCCACCGTCACCGTGCGCGTACCGACCGGCAGTGACCCGGCCGTTGCCGAGGCCGCCGCAGCCTTGCGCTCGGCGCGAGGAGACGAAGATCCGCGGGCACACTTGTTCTCCGGGGTGAGGAAGTCGTCATGAGCCCGCGGCCGGCAGCGCGAGATCCCCGAAGGGAGCAGATCGCGGAGGAAGATCGTCCGGTCTACGTCATTTCGATTGCCGCCGAACTAGCCGGACTGCATCCGCAGACCCTGCGGCAGTACGACCGCCTCGGCCTGGTGAGCCCAGATCGCAGCACGGGCCGAAACCGGCTCTATTCCATGCGCGACATCATGCGGCTGCGCGAAGTGCAAGAGCTGGCGGCTGAAGGACTCAACCTCAGCGGGATACAGCGCGTGCTGACCCTCGAGGACGAAGTCCGGCAGCTTCGTCGGCGTCTCGCTGAGCTCGAATCGCATCAACGATCGACAGCCCTCGTCGTGTGGAGACCCGAACGGGTGCGCCGATAGAAACTGAGTACGAAAGCAAGGAGTGATCATGAACTATCAGTTCACAACCAAGAGCCAGGAAGCGCTCGCGGCCGCTGTCCAACTCGCGACAGCCAAAGGCAACCCGGAAGTCACTCCCGCTCACCTCGTCGCGGGACTGTTGTCACTTGCGGACGACGGCATTGCCGGGGCGCTCCTGACGACGGTAGGAGCCGACCTGCGTGCCTTGCGTTCCGACGTGGAGGGCCTTATGGCCGCCCAACCCAGCGCCCAAGGCTCAAGCGGTCCGGCACCGGGCCTGTCTCGGGACTCCCTCAACGCGGTTCAGGCCGCGCACCAGCTAGCGACTGAGCGGTCGGACAGTTTCATTTCCACAGAACACTTGCTGATCGGGCTCGCCCAAGCTGGCGGGACAGAAGTTGAGCGTGTGTTGGGATCTCAGCAGGCGACTGCTGAACGTCTCATCGAGGCACTCGGGCAAGTTCGCGGGGCAACCCGAGTCACCAACGCAGATCCGGAAGGAACGTTCCAGGCCCTTGAGAAGTTCGGAGTCGATCTCACCCAAGCCGCCCTCGACGGGAAGCTAGACCCGGTCATCGGCCGCGACAGCGAGATTCGTCGTGTCGTGCAAGTGTTGTCGCGACGGACGAAGAACAATCCGGTCCTGATTGGTGAACCCGGAGTTGGCAAGACGGCGGTCGTGGAAGGACTCGCGCAGCGCATCGTGGCCGGTGACGTACCCACTTCCCTGGCTGGCAAACGCCTCATCTCGCTCGACCTCGGCGCGATGGTGGCAGGCGCCAAGTACCGGGGCGAGTTTGAAGAACGACTCAAGGCAGTGCTGGACGAGATCAAGGCCAGCGACGGCCAGATCGTCACCTTCATCGACGAGTTGCACACAGTCGTCGGTGCCGGAGCTACCGGGGACTCAGCCATGGATGCTGGCAACATGCTCAAGCCGATGCTCGCTCGCGGAGAACTGCGCATGGTGGGTGCGACCACGCTCGACGAGTATCGCGAACACATCGAGAAGGATCCAGCCCTTGAGCGGCGCTTCCAGATGGTGCTTGTAGGTGAACCGACGGTCGAAGACACCATCGGGATTCTGCGAGGTCTGAAGGAGAAGTACGAAGCCCATCACAAGGTTGCCATCGCCGACGGGGCCCTCGTAGCGGCCGCGACTCTCTCGGATCGCTACATCAGCAGCCGCTTCCTGCCGGACAAGGCGATTGACCTCATCGACGAATCAGCCAGTCGTCTGCGAATGGAGATTGACTCCTCCCCGGAGGAGATCGACTCGCTGCAGCGCGCGGTGGATCGGCTGCGCATGGAGGAGCTCGCAGTGGGCAACGCCACCGATGATGCCTCCCGCGAGCGACGCGAGAAAATCCGAGCCGACCTGGCCGACAAGGAAGAACAACTGCGCGGTCTGCGAGCAGTGTGGGACCAGGAGAAGTCCGGACTCGACCAAGTCGGAGACCTCAAGATCCGCATTGATGAACTGCGAGTGACTGCTGAACGTGCCCAGCGCGACGGCGATTTCGAGCAGGCGGCCCGCATCCTGTACGCCGAACTCCCCCAGCTTGAAAGCCAGCTCGAACAGGTGGCGGCCGAAACCATGCAGCGAGCCAAGATGGTTCGCGATGAGGTCGGCCCGAATGACGTGGCCGAGGTGGTGGCGGCCTGGACAGGCATTCCGGCCGGTCGGCTACTCGAAGGCGAGTCTCAGAAGTTGCTGCGGATGGAAGAGTCGATCAGCGAACGGGTGGTAGGTCAAGACCAAGCGGTCAGGGCTGTGTCGGACGCCGTCCGGCGTGCTCGCGCTGGCATCTCGGATCCCAACCGACCGACCGGTTCGTTCTTGTTCCTCGGGCCGACCGGTGTGGGCAAGACGGAGACTGCCAAGGCCTTGGCCGAGTTCTTGTTTGACGACGAGCGGGCGATGATCCGCATCGACATGAGCGAGTACAGCGAGAAACATGCGGTCGCGCGACTCGTCGGGGCTCCTCCGGGCTACGTTGGCTACGAAGAGGGCGGACAACTCACTGAAGCGGTGCGACGGCGGCCTTACTGCGTCGTGCTACTCGACGAGGTCGAGAAGGCACACCCGGAGGTTTTCAACATCCTCTTGCAGGTCCTCGACGACGGTCGACTGACTGACGGCCAGGGGCGGACTGTCGACTTCCGCAACGTCATCCTCATCCTGACGTCCAACCTGGGGTCACAGTTCCTGATCGACCCGGCGCTCGACGAGGATGCCCGCGAATCCGCAGTGATGGACGTGGTGCGAACGGCCTTCAAACCCGAGTTCCTCAATCGGCTCGACGAGATTGTGATGTTTGGTCAACTCGGGACGGAACAGCTCACCCACATCGTTGACCTGCAGGTCGCTGCACTTAACGAGCGACTTGCAGACCGGCGGCTCACCGTCGAGGTGACGGCCGCGGCTAAAGATTGGCTGGTGCTGCGCGGATTCGATCCTGTCTACGGCGCTCGGCCGCTGCGTCGGCTGGTGCAGACCGCGATTGGCGACCAATTGGCCCGCCAGATCTTGGCCGGTGACGTTGCGGACGGCTCGTTGGTAACGGTCGACGTCGACGCCGACCGGGACGGCGTCACCGTGACTGCCGCGGCTGCCCGCCGTGGATGAGCACTCGGTGAACCTGCCGGGGCGAGCTTCCGACACGAGTGGGTCGAACCCCTGGGGGCAACTCGTGGCTCGGATGCGTCCGCACTCCACATCAATCTTCGGAACCACCTCGGCGGCGGCTGCTCGCTGCGGGGCCATCAACCTGGGTCAAGGATTCCCCGAAGACGACGGGCCAGACGTCCTCAAGGACTTGGCAGTTGAGGCGATCCGGGACGGCAGCGGCAATCAGTACCCACCCGCGCATGGCCTGCCCGTGCTGCGCGAAGCCGTCGCCGCCCACCAGGAGCAGTGGTACGGGCTGACCGTCGATCCTGACAATGAGGTAGTGGTGACGACCGGCGCAAGCGAAGCGCTGGCGGCGAGTGTGTTGGCGTTCTGTTCCGCCGGCGATGAAGTCGTTGTCATGGAGCCCTACTTCGACCTGTACGCGGCGATAGTCGCGCTGGCAGGAGCCCGACTCGTGACCGTCCCACTGACCACGAAGGTCGGGGCGTCCGGTCGGCGGTTTGCACTCGACCAGGCTCGGTGGGACTCGGCCGTCACCGACCGCACGCGATTGATCATCCTCAACAGCCCCCACAACCCGACCGGCATGGTCCTACCCTTGGAGGATCTACACGCCATTGCCGATTCGGCGACTCGTTCGGATGTAGTGGTGGTTTCCGATGAAGCCTATGAGCACCTGGTGTACCCACCCGCCCGCCACCACCCGATAGCCACCATCGACGGGATGGCCGAGCGGACTGTCACCATCGGATCCGGGGGCAAGTCGTTTTCCTTCACGGGCTGGAAGGTGGGCTGGGCCTCCGGTCCACGCCATCTGATCGGGCCGGTACGAGTCGTGCGGCAGCACCTGTCGTACGTGTCGGGGGGCCCTTTCCAGGCCGCGCTCGCGCACGGACTGGGTCTGCCTCGCAGCTACTTCACTGACTTCGCCGATGAACTGGCTGCCCGCCGCGACTTCCTGGGCGCTGGCCTCAGCGCACTCGGGCTCGACGTGTTTTCCGCCGACGGCACCTATTTTCTAACGACGGATCTATCCCCGTTGGGAGTCCAGGACGCATCCGCATGGTGCGAGGCACTGCCGCAGCAGGCAGGCGTCGCAGCGATCCCCCTCGCGGCTCTCGCCCGCGACCGTGACGCCTATTCCACGCTGGTGCGCTGGACGTTCTGCAAAGCAGAAGCGTCCCTCGCCGAAGCGATTGACCGGTTGAGCCGAACCGACCTGGCCGCTATCGGTCGGTGACGCCCTGCCCGCAGCTGTGCGAGCCAGCAACTCGCTCCACTAGCGATCCGTCCACCAGGGCGGAGTGCGCAAATTCGCCGTGAATGCGGCCACGATGGTGACCAGACGGACGAATTGCTGACGTGTCCTCACCGGGGGGGGCGGCCCGGAACGATCACTTGATAATGTCAGTGCACTGACAATGACCCCTAATTTCTGGAGGGGCCGTGCTTGCTTCCGTGGCCGTGCTGTTTGTAGTTGGCATGGCCGCGCCCTGGCTCATTTCTCGGCTGGGCCGCAATGCCTTTGTCATTTTGGCACTATTCCCGCTGCTCATTGCCGGGTGGCTGGTGGCCCAGGCGCCGCAAGTGCTCGGTGGACAAACCCTCGTTGAGTCGGTGAGTTGGGTCCCGTCGATCAGCCTCGATATCGACTTGCGGTTGAACACGGTCGCCTGGGTCATGTCGATGCTGATCACCGTTATCGGGGCCGTCGTCTTGGCCTACTCGGCACGCTACTTCGATTCAGCCACCGAAGGCCTGGGTCGGTACGCCGGGCTGATGGTGGCCTTCGCGGCAGCCATGCTCGGCCTAGTCATGTCCGACAACCTCCTGCTCATGTTCATCTTCTGGGAGTTCACCTCAGTGTTCTCCTACTTGCTGATTGGGCAAAATCCGGAGAAGGGCGTCAACCGCCGTAGCGCGATGAAAGCGCTCATCGTCACCACTTTTGGTGGCCTAGTAATGCTCGTGGGCATCCTCATTATCGGTCGGTTCGCCGACACCTACTCGTTGACCGCGATTGTTGCCAACCCACCCACCGGAACGCTGATTTCAGTGGCGGTCGTGCTGGTCTTGGTCGGGGCGGTGTCGACGTCGACTATTTTCCCGTTCCACTACTGGCTGCCCGACGCCATGGCCGCACCCACCCCGGTATCCGCCTACCTGCATGCGGCCGCCATGGTCAAGGCTGGCGTCTACCTCATCGCCGTCCTCGCCCCGGCGTTCGCGGACCTGCTCGGATGGCGTGAGACTGTTCTGATCCTGGGCTTGGCCACCATGCTCATCGGATCGATCGGCGCCCTGCGCCAGACGGACCTCAAGCTGCTACTCGCCTACGGGACCGTGAGCCAGCTTGGCCTGATCGTCACTGTCTTGGGCCTCGGTACCCAAGCTGCTGCTCTGGCCGGTATGGGCCTCGTCATTGCCCACGCGTTGTTCAAATCAGCGCTGTTCCTGTCAGTAGGTGTGGTTGATCGCGCGGCCGGAACCCGCGATCTCACGATTGTCAGCGGAGTCGGGCGACAGTTTCCGGTTCTTGCCATCGGCATGGTGTTTGCCGCCCTGTCGATGGCCGCCATCATTCCGGCGACCGGCTTCGTTGCTAAGGAAGCGGCCGTACAAGCGTTCATCGACTACGCCAACACGTCGGGGGCAGTGTGGGCGTGGCTGGTGGTCGCCACCATTGGTCTCGGTGCCGTCTTGACCGTGGCGTACACCGCCCGGTTCGTGTGGGGAGCGTTGGCCACCAAGGACACGTCAGAGGCCGCCAAGCCACTCAAGCACCAGCCGATGAGTTTCCAACTACCGACCATCATCCTGGGAACGGCCGGCATCGCGGTCGGTCTGCTAGCTGCGGGGGAACAAAACCTCCTGTCGGGCTATGTTGCCGAGTTCGCTCCAGGTTTCGGCTCCCCCAAGTTGGCGGTGCTGCCGCATCTAGGCCTTGCGCTCGGGATTTCGGTGGCGAGTTGGATCGTCGGGCTTCTGGTTTGGAGGTCGTTGCCGTGGGCGCGCATCCGCGACGACGGTCAGGTGGCAACCGTCTCGGCTGAGCACGCCTATCACCGTGCCATGTACTGGCTCGACCGCTCTGCAGTCGAGGTGACCGGGGCCTACCAGCGCGGGTCCCTTCCCACCTACATGAGCTACATCTTGCTACTGGTGGTGCTGCTTCCGGGCCCAGCGCTGATCTATACACGCACTTGGCCCGAAGGAAACCGCTGGTTCGATTCCCCCGCCCAACTCGTCACCGTGATCATCATCGCTGCGGCTGCCATCATGGCGATTCGGGCACGTCGACGTCTCAAAGCCGTCGTCCTGGTGGGAGTCACCGGGTACGGCATGGTGGTTCTGTTCGCGCTGTTTGGGGCGCCCGATTTGGCCCTCACTCAGGCGCTCGTCGAGACGGTTACGCTCGTGCTGTTCGTCTTGGTGCTGCGCCGGATGCCGCCGTATTTCTCGGACCGACCGCTGCAACGCACCCGCTACTTGCGGATGGCCCTCGGGGCTGGAGTCGGCATTGCCGTGGCCTTGTTCGCGATGGTTGCGGTCGGCGCACGGGATACCGTCCCCATCAGCACCCAGTTCGCGCAAGCCGCCTATGAGACTGGTGACGGCAAGAACGTCGTCAATGTGACCTTGGTGGACATTCGTGCTTGGGATACCCTCGGCGAGATTTCTGTGATTGTGGTGGCAGCCACCGGAATCGCCAGTCTTATCTTCGTGCGACGCCGCAGTAGTCGCATTGTGCGCTCTCGCGACATTGCCAGTGGTGAGGCCGTGTGGTCAGCCGGGGCGCCCGGCGGGCTCGCTGTGCGCCAGCAGGTCTTCGACCGTGTGTCACGCGCCAACACCGATGACCTCACCGTCTGGCTCGCGGCGGGGCGGACCTTGGCGCCCGAGCGACGCAACCTCATCCTCGAAGTCGTGACGCGGTTGATGTTCCCCACAATGATCGTGTTGTCGGTCTACGTTCTGTTCGCCGGGCACAACCACCCGGGCGGTGGTTTCGCGGCCGGCCTCATCGCTGGCGGGGCACTCATCGTTCGCTACCTGGCCGCCGGGCCGTACGAACTCGCCGAGGCGGTTCCGTTCGATGCGGGTCGGATCCTTGGCGTCGGACTCGCGATTGCGGTTCTCACTGGGATCGCGGCCATTCCGTTCGGCGGCGCAGTCTTCCAGAGTGTTGCGATCGAAGCAACGATTCCACTGCTCGGCCAAGTCAAACTGGTGACGAGTCTGTTCTTCGACATCGGCGTGTACCTGATTGTGCTCGGACTGTTCGTGGACGTACTGCGCACTCTGGGTGCCGAGATCGACTACCAGGCCGACGAAGAGTGGCGGGCCGACCACCCCGAGCCGGTCCGGACCGCAGCCGCGAGCCTCGCCCACACCGCGACTGCCCGTGAAGCCGCCCGAGTTCGCCGACTGCGCCGCCGCTCGCAGTGGTCAGGGCCTGGCGATGGAGATCGGGGGGACGAATCGTGAGTGTGAACTATGCGCTGATCGTGCTGCTGGCTGTGCTGGTAGCGATGGGCGTGTACTTGATCTTGGAGCGCACCTTGACCCGATCGCTGATGGGCTTTCTGCTCATCAGCAACGGCATCGGTGTGCTCTATCTCGTCATCTCGGGTCAGCCCGGTGAGCCGCCGATTTACGGTTCGGCCGATCCGGCCGCGATGACTGATCCTCTACCGCAGGCGATGCTGCTGACTGCCATCGTGATCACGCTGGGACTCACGGCGTTCATGCTGGCTCTGGCCTATCGCAGTTGGCAACTCAACGGCAACGACGAAGTCCAGGACGATGTGGAAGACCGTCGAATTGTTGCGATGGCCACGCGCAACGAGCTGCATTCGGAGAGCGCAGAAGAGAGCGCGATGGATCCGAGCGTCTACTACGACAACGAATCGGACCGACTCCCTAGTGGCGCCGACGATGAGCCCCCCACCGCAGTCGACGGCGACCCGACGGAAGGGGGTGGCCGCTGATGGACGTTCTGGTGCCGCTGCCGGTCGCGCTGCCTCTGCTCGGCGCGGCCTTGTGTCTGATCGTCGGCCGACGGCCACGCCAGCAAACCATTATCTCGGCAGTGACTTTGACCGCTGTGCTGGTCATCAGCCTGCTGCTGGTGTGGCAAGTCGATTCTGAGGGCATCATCGTCTACCAGGTCGGGGCATGGCCAACGCCGCTGGCTATTGAGCTGGTCGCCGACCGCTTGAGTGTCTTGTTGCTGGCAATTTCGTCCGCGGTCACCCTGTGCGTGTTCTTTTTCGCTGCGGGCCAAGGCCTGCGTGACGCCAACCGGGAGACGCCGCTGAGCATCTTCCACCCGACCTATTTGATTCTCGTCGCTGGTGTGTCCAATGCGTTCCTCGCTGGGGACCTGTTCAACCTGTTCGTCAGTTTCGAGATCCTGCTCGCCGCTAGCTACGTGCTCATCACCCTCAACCCTGGGCGGCGGCGGGTTCGGGCCGGCACGACCTACGTCATGGTCAGTCTGCTCAGCTCGCTGCTGTTCCTCGTCGCCATTGCCCTCGTTTACGGTGCGACGGGAACGCTGAACATGGCGCAGTTGGCGATCCGCCTCAACGAGATTCCGGCCGAGACGGCGCTGCTCCTGCAGTTGATGTTGCTCATCGTGTTCGGGATCAAGGCGGCAGTGTTTCCGATTTCGGCGTGGCTACCCGACAGTTACCCGACTGCGCCCTCTCCGATCACGGCAGTGTTCGCGGGCCTGCTCACCAAAGTTGGCGTTTACGCCATCCTCCGCACCCAGACACTGCTGTTCCCCAACGACACGGTGGATGACCTGATGCTCTGGGTGGGGCTGTTCACGATGCTCGTCGGAATCCTCGGCGCCATCGCCCAGGAAGACATCAAACGTTTGCTGTCGTTCACGTTGGTGAGTCACATCGGCTTCATCATCTTCGGAATCGGCCTCGCGTCAACCCTGGCGTATTCTTCGGCCGTTTACTACATCATGCATCACATCACCGTTCAGACGGCACTGTTCCTGGTGGCGGGCCTCATCGAACGGATGGCTGGAACGACTGCTCTGCAGCGCATGGGAGGTTTGGCGAAGCTGTCGCCACTGCTGGCAATTTTGTTCATGTTCGCCGCCATGAACTTGGCGGGCATCCCGCCGTTCTCCGGTTTCATGGGCAAGATCGGCCTGCTGCAAGCGGGCGTCGAGTACGGGAACTGGTTGGCGTACCTGCTCGTGGCGGGAGCCACCGTCACCACCTTGCTCACCTTGTACGCCGTCGTCAAGATTTGGACCAATGCCTTCTGGCGCAAGCCCCCGAAGGAACTGCTGGAGCGGTTTTCCGACAGTTCTCGCCCATCCGCTGGCGCAACTGATCCGACTGCGACGGCCCCGGTCCCCGTCTCGCCAGCTCGCACGACCTGGGCCGTCCGGGATCCCAAGACGGGTGTCGAGGTGGAACCGCGCACGCTGATCGTGACTGATCCCTTGACGGGTTCGCTGCGCCCGCGACCGAGCCGACTACTGCCGCGACCGATGCTGATTCCCACTGTGGCACTCGTGGGTCTCGGGGTTGCGTTGGCGGTGTTCGCTGGGCCCCTTTTCGAATACACCGACCGGACTGCCCGTGACCTCATCAATCGGTCCGTCTACATCGATGCTGTCAATCCGCCGGTCGATCGCCCGCTGGGAACAGATTCGATCACAACGGTCGAGCCGCCGACGCTGGAGGAGGGGGTCCGGCCATGAGTAAGCGTGGCGCATTCCGGGCGGGCTTCATCATCATGCTGGTGTGGCTGACGGCGGTCTGGGTGTTCTTGTGGGGCAGTGTCACCGTCGCCAACGTGCTCGGCGGCATCGTCGTCGCCCTCGCCGTCATGGCGTTCTTCCCCCTGCCGGGGCTGCCCATGACTGGCCGGCTGCGCCCGATCCGCCTGCTCATCTTGATCGCGGTGTTCAACTATCAGTTGTTTGTGGCCAGCTTCCAGGTGGCGTGGACCGCGATTGTGCGGGGCCCTCGAACGAAGTCCGCCATTATCCGAGTCCGGCTGTACAGTCGCTCTGATCTGTACTTGACCTGGACGTCGATGCTGGTCTCCCTCGTTCCCGGGACCCTGGTTATTGAAGTGCGCCGGACGAGCAGTGAGATTTTCGTCCACTGCCTCGACGTTGACACGCCAGAACAGGCGAAGGAACGCGATCGAGACGTCCACGACATTGAAGAGCTCATCGTGCGCACCTTTGGTTCTGCTGAAGAGATCGCACAGTTCAACGACCACAAACGCATGGGCCTCGCCGCCGCTGACGAACGCCCCGGAGACATCGCGTACCGCACGCCCAGTGATCCAGCTGCATCCGAATCACCCTACGAAAGGGGGAGCTCATGACGGCCGTGGCGGTTATCGTAACGATCATGATTGGGGTCGCGGTCCTGATTGCCATTGTGCGACTGGCTCAGGGCCCAACCATGCTCGACCGCATGGTGGCCCTGGAAGTGGTAGTGGCCTGTCTGCTGTGCGGGCTCGGTGTCATCGTTGCCTATACCGGCAGCACCACCCTCTTGGGCGTTCTGGTGAGCCTCGCGCTGTTGAGCTTCATCGGCGCGGTTGCGGTTGCCCGCTTCGCTGCTAAGGACCCCAGCCCATGACCGGAAACATCGTTCTCGACGTCATCAGCTCCGTCTTCTTCTTGCTCGGCGCCAGCCTGTGCTTGGCCGCGGCCCTGGCCCTGTTGCGCCTCCCTGACCTTCTCAGCCGTGTCCATGCCATCTCGAAGCCGCAAGTGTTGGGACTGCTGCTCGTTCTGGTCGGTTGCGCGTTTCAGATTCACTCGGTAACCGGGGTAACCATGCTGTTCTTGACCGGTCTGTTTCAGCTGACTACTGCCCCGGTTGCGGCTCACATGTCGAGTCAAGCCATCTACCGAACGGGGCAAGTGCGGGCCGACACTTTGGTCCTCGACGAATTGTCCCCCGAGCTTGACCGGTCGGCTGCGCGGTTCGCGCAGGGCATCGCGCCGCCACCAATTGCGGAAGATGGTTCCCCCTGACGGACCGCGTTCAGCCGTGGCCGAGGTAAGCCAGAGCCAGCGACGCGACTACGGATGCTTGGCCGCTGTTCGCGTCGACCGAGTCCCAGCCGCGGAGCCGGGCTTGGTCGCGCAAATCAACGAGGCCCGGATCGTCGCCACTGCATACGAGTGTGACTGGTGCGTCTGGCCAATCGTGGGTGCCCGATCGTGGGGCGAGGCTGTCGATGCAGACGTAGCCACTGACGGACCGGCGCGATGCGCGCTGGGCGAACCCAAGCGCTGGCAGCCAGGCCGCCGAAGAACCACGAGCAACCAGCACCAAGGGCTGAACCGGCCCCACGCGAGTCAACTCAATCGAGGCGTGGGCCACCGCGTGAGCCAAAGCGGTCCGTTCGTCGGCAATGGAGGCGTCATCGGCTACCGGTTCCAAGACATGAACCGCAACAGTGCCCGCCAACTGCAGGTTGGCGCTCAACTCGGCTCCGAGGCTGGCCGCCCACGCGGAATCCTCCGCGGTTGACGAGGCGAGCACAATAATCGTTCCGGCAGTCATTATCTGTGGAGTGTACCCACTCGCCACAAGAAGTTGGGCCCAGCGACGGGAGATTTGGTGCAGCGAATCGCGTGCCCTGCTCGGACGTGGCAACGAGGCGGTGGAACTAGGCCAACTAGTCTGTACCCATGACAGGTTCATCTCCGCAGCGCGACCCTTCCTTGGTCGACTCTGTTCGCCAGTCCCTGCGTGAACAAATCGTTACCAAGGCCGTCGTCCACGGCAAAGTAACGCTGTCGAGTGGGCGTGAAGCGGACTACTATGTCGACCTGCGTCGGGTCACTCTCGATGCGGTAGCAGCACCCCTCGTGGGGCAGGCCATGCTCGACGCCACCGCCCATCTCGACTTCGACGCAGTCGGTGGTCTCACCCTGGGTGCTGACCCCGTCGCCACCGCCATGATGCATGTGGCGGGCCGCCACGGCAGGCAACTCGATGCCTTCGTAGTGCGAAAGGCGGAAAAGCAGCATGGGTTGCATCGCCGTATCGAAGGCCCCCCGGTAGCCGGGCGCCGGGTGCTAGCAGTTGAGGACACCTCGACGACGGGCGGATCCGTCCTGACCGCAGTCGATGCTTTGCGAGCCGAAGGAGCAGAAGTCGTTGCCGTGGCTGTGATTGTGGAACGCAGCGCAAGGGAAGCCATTGTTGGCCGCGGCTTGAATTACGTGTCCGTGTTCGAACTGTCCGACCTGGGCCTGGCATGAACCAACTCGCGGCCATCATCGAGTTCCTCAACCCCGAAGCGATCCTGACCTGGCTGGGACCGGCCGCCCTCATCGGTGTGCTGATTATTGTTTTCGCCGAGTGCGGTCTGTTGATTGGGTTCTTCCTGCCCGGAGATTCACTCCTGTTCATCACCGGACTGTTCGTTGCCCAAGGCTTCATCCAGCAGTCGATTTGGTTAGTGTCGGCGAGCATTGTGGTGGCAGCCGTGGCCGGCAACCTGGTGGGCTACTGGATCGGGTTCAAAGTCGGCCCCAAGTTGTTCGATCGGCCAGACTCGAAGTTGTTCAAGCGCGAGTACGTCGAGAAGACCCACGACTTCTTCGAACGCTTCGGCGGACGTGCGGTCATTCTCGCTCGGTTCGTCCCGATCGTGAGGACCTTCATCACCGCCATGGCGGGCGTTGCAGGCATGGAGTTCCGTAAGTTCGCGCTCTACACAACTATTGGTGGTGTGCTGTGGGGAGCGGGAATCACGCTTCTCGGCTACTACCTCGGCACCATCCCGTTCGTCGCGAACAACCTCGAGATAATGATCTTGTTGATCGTCTTCATCAGCATCCTGCCGATCGTGATTGAGTACCTGCGACACCGATCGGCCAAGAAACGCGAAGCCTGAGAGAACGAAGGCGCAGCCGGGATCTGTTGAGTTTGCGGCTACCCAGATCGTTCGACGTGGGTAGTCGCTGGCTCGGGTGCGTGCTGGCGGACCCACTCGTACATGGCCACCGCGGCAGCAGCCGAGGCGTTGATGGATCGAGTCGAACCGTACTGCGTAATGTGCAGAATAGTCTCGCAAACGGACTGGGCCTCGGGGCTAAGCCCGGGACCTTCTTGGCCGAAGTAGAGTACGCACCTCTCTGGCAAGCCAACATTCTCGAGTGGCCGACTGACTCCCGGCAGGATGTCGATTCCGATGATGGGGAGCCCCTGGTCGTGGGCCCAGTCGGCCAGGGCGGACGAGGTTGGGTGGTGGTAGAGATGCTGGTAGCGGTCGGTCACCATGGCTCCGCGCCGATTCCAGCGTTTTTCTCCGATGATATGGACTCCGCCGGCCAAGAACGCGTTGGCCGTCCGGACAATCGATCCTAGGTTGAGGTCCTTCACCCAGTTCTCTGTCGCCACGTGGAAGCCGTGTCGGCTCATATCAAGATCGGCGCGAATGGCGTCCATGGTCCAGTAGCGGTAGGCGTCGACAACATTGCGCCGATCGCCCTCGGCGAGTAATTCCGGGTCGAGTCGTGGATCGTTGGGCCACGGTCCGGGGTGGGGGCCGACCCCAACTTCGGGCGCAGTGGCGCCGCCAGAACCGGCTGGAGCATCGGAGTGGTTTGCCGAACCACTGTTTGTGTCCACACAGTGACAGTAGACCGTGGGACGGGCAGCTGCTTTGCCGACATCAGGCGATTCCCGGCTGGCTCGGTGGGCGGAACGGTTGCGCGGCGGCAGTCGGAGCGATTGGATAGGCTCCAGTGACCTCTGGAGCCTTCAGGCCCGGCGGCGCCAGACCAATGCGTTCGAGTTCGCGAGGAGACACCATGCCTATTGCCAGCCCCGAAGTGTACGCCGAGATGCTCGACCGGGCAAAGGCAGGGAAGTACGCCTATCCGGCTATCAACGTGTCGTCGTCCCAAACACTCAACGCGGCGCTGGCTGGGTTCGCGGAGGCCGAGTCTGACGGAATCATTCAGGTTTCGTGGGGTGGCGCTAACTACCTGAGCGGCCCGACCGTCAACGACATGGTGGCAGGTTCGGTAGCCCTCGCGCAGTTTGCTCACGAGGTCGCCAAGAACTACCCGATCACCGTTGCGCTCCACACCGACCATTGTCCGCCGCAGAAGCTCGATGGTTGGCTACGGCCGTTGCTCGACATTGCCGACGCTCGCCGGGCGCAGGGCCAAGCTCACCTATTCCAGTCGCACATGTGGGACGGTTCGGCGATCGAACTCGAGGAGAACCTCACCATCGCGGAAGAACTACTCGACAAGTGTCACCGCAACAACACGATCCTCGAAATCGAGATCGGCGTGGTTGGCGGCGAAGAGGACGGCATTGAGGCCAAGCACGATGCCAAGCTGTATTCAACACCCGATGATGGGCTGTCGGCAGTCCGCCATTTGGGGCTCGGCGAGCGTGGTCGCTACCTCGTCGCGGCGACCTTTGGCAACGTCCATGGCGTCTACAAGCCCGGAAACGTCAAGTTGCGTCCGGAAGTCCTGGAAGATATCCAGTCGGTGGTGGGCGCTAAGCACGGCTTAGACCATCCGTTCGACCTCGTGTTTCACGGCGGTTCTGGATCGACGCTGGAAGAGATCCGTTCAGCCCTCGACTACGGCGTCGTCAAGATGAACGTCGACACGGACTGCCAGTACGCTTTTACCCGGCCAGTGGTTGATCACATGCTCACCAACTATGAGGGCGTCCTGAAGGTCGACGGCGAAGTGGGCAACAAGAAGGCCTATGATCCGCGTGGCTGGGGGAAGAAGGCCGAAGGCGGAATGACTGCCCGAGTGGTTGAGGCATGCCAAGACTTGCGTAGCGCTGGCACCGCGATGTCGTCCTGACGGAGCCGCCGTATCTGCAAAATGGCTCCAATTTTAGTTAGTTTTTCTAACTAAAACCCTCTTTTTCGCTACACTGTGGGGATGGAGACCCGCGCCGAAGCGACGAGAGCGCAGCCGACAGGCCGACCCGACCTCGATTCGCCCGAGGCTCGAACGCGCTATGAAGTGGGAGTCTTGCTTCGCAGCGTGCAGGCGGCACTCATCGACGCGAGTCGGGATTTCGGCCACACCCACGGACTTGGTCGAAATGATGCGCGAGCCGTGGTGGCCATCATGGACGGTCAACGGCAAGGGACACCGATTGGGCCGACCGCCTTAGCCAAGACTCTCGGCATATCGACAGCCTCGACGACTGTGCTGATCGATCGACTCGAAGCGTTGGGTCATGTTCGGCGGGCCCCGGCAGGAGATGACCGTCGACGAGTCGTCTTGGAGTTGACTGACCATGCCCGCGTCGAGGGTGTTCACTACTTCGGATCCCTACAAAGACGCATCGCGGCCGCCACGTCACAGATGGATCAGCAACAGCTCGAGGCCGTTCGAGACTACCTGCAAGCAGTTCTCGGCGCCGTCCACGATCACCTCGAAGATCCCCCTGGGCGGGCCGTCGACGACCGGGTTGGGAGCTAGCGACATGTCGACGGACTCACCAACTGTCGCTGCGTCAGACGTCCCTGCTCGACGCTGGGCTCTGGTCACGGGAGCGACCGGCTACATCGGCGGCCGACTCGTCCCCGAGCTCCTCGCCGACGGCTTCGCGGTCCGCGTGCTGGTTCGCAATGCCCGACGGGTTTCGGACCAGTCGTGGGCTGGCCGGGTCGACGTCGTCGAAGGTGACGCAGCCGACCCGGAGGCTGTCGCGAAGGCAATGGCAGGGATCGACGTCGCCTACTATCTGCTGCATTCCCTGCGCGACCAGCACGGCTTCCACGACACGGAGGTGGCGATGGCCAAAGTATTCGTCGCTGCGGCCGAGGCCCACGACGTCGGGCGAATCGTCTACCTCGGCGGGATCTCCCCCCGGGTGGATCCTTCCAGCATGTCCGAACACATGCGGTCTCGGACCGCGGTGGGATCAATCCTGCGATCGGGAACCGTACCGACCATCGAGCTAGGTGCGGCCGTAGTGATCGGTTCGGGGTCGGCGAGTTTCGAAATGTTGCGCTACCTCACGGAACGGCTGCCGGTGATGGTGACTCCGCGCTGGGTCAACATGCGGGTGCAGCCGATTGCGGTGCGCGATGTGATCTACTACCTGCGTCAAGCCGCGACAGTGGACAGCAGTGTGTCAGGCGCCTATGACATTGGCGGGCCTGACGTGCTCACATACCGGGCCATGATGCAACGCTACGCGCGCACAGCGGGCCTCAAGCGGCGCACTATCGTCGCGGTACCGGTCCTCACTCCTGAGCTCAGCTCCCGCTGGGTCGGGTTTGTCACGCCCGTGCCAGCTCGGATAGCGAAGCCCCTCGTCGAGTCTCTGCGCCACGACGCGGTAATGGGGCCAGTGCGCGCTTCAGTCATCATCAACGACCCCCCGGGCGGACTCACAGGATTTGACCAGGCTGTACGCCAAGCGCTGCGCAAGGTGCGGGAAGCGCATGTCGAAACTCGCTGGAGCGATGCGACGGTTCCTGGTGTGCCTAGCGATCCGCTGCCATCGGACCCGCATTGGGCCGGTGGGGATGTGTATCGCGACGAGAGAGAAACATTGGTCCGGTCCGGACCGGACCAATTGTGGAGGGTGATCGAATCGATCGGCGGCGAGAATGGATGGTATTCCTTCCCGTTGGCCTGGGAGGTGCGGGGCGTTCTTGACACGCTGGTTGACGGGGTAGGCCTACGCCGGGGTCGCCGCGATCCGTGGACAGTCCACGTCGGCGAGGCCATCGATTTCTGGCGCGTGGAGGAAAGGGTCGAGAACGCGTGCTTGCGGCTGCGAGCCGAGATGCGCCTGCCCGGACTGGCCTGGCTGGAATTGTCGATGTCAGCGGAGGCGGGCGAACTATGTAGGTATCGACAGCGAGCCATTTTCGTCCCGCGCGGACTGGGGGGCCACATCTACTGGTGGCTGGTGGCGCCATTCCACGGCATCGTCTTCGGGTCGATGGTTCGCAACATTCGCTTTGCCGCCGAAAGCGGTCGAGTGGCGTACGAGATGGCCTTGCCCGAACGGATCGGTGGGCCGCTGGTATCAGCTGCTAACGAGCGCTAGGTCCCGCTAGGAATCAAGCCAGATCAATCCCTCTTGCACATTACTAGATTATCTAGTAGTTTATAGAAACTAGATAACTCCTCTGGTTGTCTAGCGACTGGGAGGTCGTCATGAACGCAGCAAACATCATCGGACTCGTTGCCATCCTGGCTCTCGTTCTCACCCTCGGAGTGATTATTCGACTCAAGATTGACAAGTAGCATCACTGACGAGGCCGGAAGGGCGAGGAAGACGACATGGTGGCATGGCTGGATATTCGGCGTTCCAAACTACGGTTTGGCCTGCTGACTGGCAGTGTCGCTTTGTTGGTCTTCCTCGTCGTGTTCCTGGCCGCCCTATCGGGTGGATTGATCGGAGCCGTAACGGGAGCCATCGCGGGGTTGAACGCTCCCGTCATCACGTATTCTGACACCGCCCGCGGCAACATCCAGGGCTCCCGATTGGCGCCGCGAGTGGTCGACGAAGTTCGCGCCATTCCCGGCGTACAAGCAGCCGGCCCGGTCGGAGTCGGTATTGCCCGCGCAGAACTGCCCGGTGAGGGAATGACCGATGTCCAAGTCTTCGCGTACCAGCCGAGTCAGCCAGGGGGGCCAACTACGATCGCCGCTGGCCAGGTACCTACCCAGTCCGGCCAAGCAGTCATGGATGCCTCCGGCATTGAGGTTGGCGACACCGTTGTGCTCGAACCTGGAGCAATCTCAGTCACAGTGACAGCCACCGCCATAAATGCACAGTTTTCTGCCCTACCGACGGTCTATATTCCCTGGACCGACTTCGAGGCCCTGGTTCGTGCGATCAATCCCACCGCACCCGTGGTGCCAGTCAACGCAGTTGCAGTGATTGCAGACGGGACTGCTGATGAAGTGGTTGCTCAAAGAATCACCGACGCGGCCATCGGCGCCGAAGGCTTCACCCAGTCTCAAGCAGTTGCCGCTATCCCAGGGGTCGAATCGATTCGTCAAACGTTCGGCCTGCTCGTTGGGATTGCCTTCGCGGTGAGCGTCGTCGTGATCGGCTTCTTCTTCCTCATTCTTACTGTGCAGAAATTGCGGACGTTCACTCTGCTGCGGGCCGTGGGGGCGAGCACCGCAATGCTGGCTCGATCAGTCATTGCCCAGATCACCATTGTGGTCGCCGTCGCCGGTGTGATCGGCGCAGGACTCGCCGTCGCTGCTTTGGAGGGAATCGCGAGCGGCGGTGGCCTGCCGGTGTCTGTCGAACCCGTCACGGTGGCTGTCATCGTTGGGGCAGTGTGGTTGTTCAGCGTGGCCGCCGGACTCCTGTCGATCCGACGTATCAGGGCGATCGATCCAGCAACCGCGGCAGGTGCCCGATGATGCTTGCCTGGAAAGAGATGACCCGTGCCCGCGGGAGATTCGCAGCAATCACGGGTGCCATCGCGCTAGTGACTTTCTTGATTGTGACGATTTCGGCACTCGCCGACGGGCTCTACTACGGAGCGACCGGAGCTGTCCGGGCAACGACCGCCGAGGCATATGCGTTCTCCTCCGACGCGGAAGGCTCCCTGATTCGTTCTCAACTTCCGCGTTCGAGTGTCGCCGAGTTGCAGGGCGTCGAGGGCGTCGAACAGGCCGCCGGGGTGGGAGTCCTGCTGACGGTCGCTGCCTTCTCCGACGGCACAGACGCTGACGTGGCCGTGTTCGGGATCGACGCAGCCGGTCCCGGTGCGCCTGTCGATGTCGTCCAAGGGCAGTTGCCAGCCGCTGGCGTGCTCAACCAAGCCGCGGTCGACCAGGCCCTGGCATGGCCGTCGGGAGTCGAGGAGTCACTGACCATTGGGACCAACCGGCTGCAAGTGATCGGAACGACCCGCGACTCGCAGTACCAACTGCAACCCACAGTGTGGACATCGGTGGACGAGTGGGAGCGTTTGCGGGCACAAGTGCGGCCGGAAACTGCCGGAGGCCCGCCAGTGGTCAACGCAGTGGCCCTCACCCTGGCACCCGGAGTCAGCCCGGAGGATCTCGCCCAACTGCCAGCCGGGATATCGGTTCTTTCTGCCGAGCAAACCGGGCTGGCCATCCCTGGCGTAGAACAGCAGAACTCAACTCTGGACGCCATCATCTACACGACTTTGGCGGTAGCGGCACTCGTCGTGGCACTGTTTTTTGCACTGATTGTGCTCGAGAAAAGGGAACTGTACGCAGCATTGAAAGCCTTGGGTGCTGGAGGGGGACGACTCGCGCGCAGCGTCGTGGTGCAAGCGCTGCTCACCTCAGTGGTGGGTGTGGCAGTAGGCGTGGCCGTCGCTTGGGCGGCGGGGTCAGTGCTGCCGGGTCAAATCCCGACGCTCTACCGAGTGCCCACGACAGCAGAAACCGCGGTCCTCATTATCGTGGCGGGGCTCCTCGGCGGACTAGCCTCGTTGCGTCGAGTCGTGCGCATCGATCCGGCAACTGCACTAGGGGGCTCGTGATGGACGCGGGTTGGCTGTCCCTGCGCGATCGGTTCGTTAGTTGCTTGATCCCACCACAACTCACCGAGGAGACCCCATGAGTTCGGGTTTAGTAGTTCGAGACGTGACCAAAACGTACGGCAGTGGCCACACTGCTGTGAAGGCAGTAGCCGGGGCCTCCTTGACTGTGGCGCCCGGCGAGTTCGTGGCACTGCTCGGGCCGTCGGGGTCGGGCAAGACGACGCTCTTGTCGATCATCGGAGGGTTGCTCGCGGCAACGTCAGGAACGGTGAAGCTCGGGAGCACGTCGATCACAGACTTAGGCCCGCGCGAGTTGACGAGGTTTCGCGCGCAGAAAGTAGGGTTCGTCTTCCAGAACTCGAACCTCGTACCTTTCATGAGCGCCCGTGAGAACTTGCTCTACGTCTCGACCTTGCTGCCGCGGCGAGACCGGTCAGGGGCACGTGATCGGGCGGACATGCTGTTAGAAGAGCTCGGAATTGCCGAACGGGCTAAGAATGTCCCGGAACAACTGTCGGGCGGTGAACGGCAACGAGTGGCCATTGGTCGAGCCCTCATGAACGATCCGGAGTTGGTGCTCGTCGATGAACCGACGGCTAGCCTCGACACTGAACTAGGTCGTCAAGTGGTGCAGCTGCTCGCCAGTGAGGTGAAGAGTCGCAACAAGGCGGGCATCATGGTGACGCACGACTTGCGAATGGTCGAATACACTGACCGCGTCTACGAGATCGTCGACGGTGACGTCACCGATCGAGGGACCGAACCGGTCGAGACTGCCGCCCACCACTGACCGGAACACCGGTCAGACTGCCAACACCCCGGCGAGTAGGGCGAGGTGGTCAGTCGCCGGTGGTGGCTGAGCTGTCCGCGAGAAGCACGACAGACCCGGCGCGGACGTCGTAGGTGACTGAGAAAGCCCCGAACACTTGCACGCCCGAGTTCGCTGATGGGCTCGAACCGCCTTGTGTGGGCTGGACGCGGACCAGATTCTTGCCGGGTTGGGTGCCTGCGGGGTACGTCCAAATCGGGTCGTCGTTGTTGGGTGGGAACAGCGAAACCGTCACCCCTTGGGGGACATCGGTGGGAGCTGACGTGGTTGCTTCATCAGCGGGTAGCACCCCGAAGGGGGCGCCAGTGTCGAAGCTCGTGGGGTAGCACTGGGGAGGGGTCGACTCGACAGCCCAACAGGCGTTGATGGCGTTGCTGTTCCACGCTGGCACGCCGTTGGGGTGGGTGGAGTTCTGGTGGTCGCGGGCGAGGGCGAACTCGGCAGTCGGTGCCCTGGGCGTCACGTTGAATGCGATCAGTCCTGACCCTGATTCCGGGTCGGTCGACACGGTGAACGACGTGGGCGATCCGCCGCTGAGCTGCAGGAGGGGGCTGTAGGCGTTGGCGGCCATGAGGCCGACCCCCAGAATCCCGGCGAAGCCGTGAGAGCGAAGTTCTCGAACTCCGGCGGCACCCGAGCATTCGGGGTTCGATTCCGAACAGTTCACTTCGTCGATCACCTGAATCGTGATCGGTTGGCCGGTGGAGTAGTCCCCGATGCCCACCACTGCTTCGGCGTATTCGCCGGTAACCTCTGTCCCGTCAACGAATTCTAGGGTCGCCGGCTCACCCGACAAACTGACGCCCGTTTTCGGAACGTCGTCTTTGAACACCCGAAGTCCCGGAGCTCCGGTGTCCAAAAGCATGGGAAGGGGCTTCGAATCACCGAGCGTCACCAGTGCCTCAATGAAGGGTCGGTCGCCGGCAATGTTGGGCATTGACAGGTCAATCTTCCCCCGGCTCAGTCCATCGGGATCCCAGACCGACTGCGGAAAGCAGGCACTCGCCCCGAGAGTGATTGTCGCTGCGATGGCCACCGCGGTGCCCAGGCGGCGGAGTTGCCTAGGGTGCACGGTTGCCTACCGAGGCGCCACAGTGGCCGAGTAACTTTCAGTCGGTGCGCCCGGTTCTGCGGGGGGTTCTACGCCGGTGATGAACTCAGGGGCGTCCACCAGGTACACGGTGGCAGTGAGCGTTACCGGGCTGCCGAGTTGCCCGGACCGACGACCTTCCCAGGTCCCGCTACCGGTGGTGTCGACGGCCTCGCCGGACCCGCCAATCATGTCGAGATCGGCAGTGAATCGCGTCGAGCCATTGTTCTCGCGGTAATCGGCCGTGCCGTCCTGCCGGAACACCAGTTTGGTGCCGTCGCTCCAGCGCAGTTCCAAGAATCCCCCGAAGTCGCCTGAATTGTCGACGTAATCCACGACGCCGAACATTCGCACGGCGACAGTTCGGCCGTTGACCTGGGTGGATCCAGTGAAGTAGTTGAGTCCGTAGGCGACCGAGTCGTCGGGGCCGGTCGTCGATCGGTAGCTACTCGGGGCCGAGGAGCGCAATGACGTTTCGAACGTGACGGGTTCCCCTACTTGGGCTGTCGCGGTCTCGGACGGGCTCGGGCTGCTCGCGGGTTCGGTCGTCGAATTGGCCGAAGAACAACCGGCCGCCAACAGTCCCGCTACTGCGAGGCTGATCACTGACATGAGGGCTCGGCTCGAGCGGCGGTGAGCGGAGGCATTCCAGGCGCGGGCGGGGCCTTTCCGGGTAGACATACGCGAGAGCATATCGGGCGCGACAACCAGACCCCGGTTACTCGCGAGTAACAACGAGTGGCTAGGCTCCACCGAATGAGTGGAGGTGTCCCACGATGAAGCTGTATGTTCCCCGCGAGACGCGCCCCGGCGAGCGGCGCGTGGCACTCGTCCCCGATACGGTCAAGAAGCTGTCTGCCCTCGGCGCGACCGTTGCCGTCGAAGAGGGAGCCGGCGAATACGCGCTGGTCGACGACGTCGACTACGCCGAGGCCGGGGCAGAGGTTATCCCCCCGCAGCATGCGCACTCTGCCCTCGCTGTCGCTGACGCGGTTGCCAGCGTGCGCCCGCTGGAACCGCCGGCCGCCGCCAGCTTGAAGGAAGGCGCGCTGGCCCTATCGTTCTTGCAGCCGCGAATCGACACCGACTCGATTGCCGCGATCGCGCAGGCTGGGGCCACGGCGATGTCATTCGACCTCATCCCGCGAATCTCGCGGGCCCAGTCGATGGATGCCCTCACATCCCAGGCTCTCGTCACCGGCTACCGAGCCGCGATCGTGGCAGCCGGGATGCTGCCCAAGTTTTTTCCGCTGTTCATGACAGCGGCTGGGACGATTCCCCCTGCCAAGGTTGTCGTGCTGGGGGCGGGAGTCGCCGGTCTGCAGGCGATCGCTACCGCCAAGCGACTCGGTGCTGTCGTGTCTGCCTACGACGTGCGCAGCGCATCCGCTGACGAGGTGCGTTCTATGGGTGCGACCTTCATCGATCTAGAACTCGAAGCGCTGGAGGCCGGTGGCGGCTACGCGCGGGAAATGACCGAGGATCGGGCTGCCCGGCAGCGGGAGCTGCTCGCGCCCCACATCGCTGCGGCCGACGCGCTCATCACCACCGCGGCCGTACCCGGGCGGCAGGCCCCGCTGTTGGTAACGGCCAGTATGGTCTCCGAGATGTCTCCCGGGTCAGTCGTAGTCGACCTAGCCGCCGAAACCGGTGGAAACGTTGAGGGCTCTGAGCCTGGAGAAGTCGTTGACTGCGACGGAGTTCAGGTGTGGGGAGGGCGCGACGTGGCCAGCCAGTTGCCGGCCCACGCTTCGAGCCTGTACGCGATGAATGTCGTGGCAGTGATGAAACTCGCCATCGGAGACGGTGAACTCGTCGTGGATCTCGACGACGACATATTCGACGGCAGCGTTGTCGTGCACCGCGGTGAGGTTCGGAAGGGTGGTGAGTAGGCGTGGACCCCTTAGTAGCGATTCTGACAATCTTCATCCTGTCCATCTTTGTGGGCTTCGAAATCGTCTCGAAGGTGTCGACCGTCTTGCACACGCCGCTGATGAGTGGCGCCAACGCCATTCACGGCATCGTGCTGATTGGCGCAATCTTGGTCGCTGGCAGCTCCGACAATCCCATCGAACTCGTTCTATCCCTGCTGGCGATCGTCCTAGCGACCGTCAACCTCGTGGGTGGATTCGCGGTGACCGAGCGCATGCTCGAGATGTTCAAACCCAAGAAGCAGCCATCAACTGACAAGTCGGACACCACGGGGAGCGAATCATGACGATTCTGGGCGTTCCTGTGTGGGCGCAACTGATTGACCTCGCGGTCGCCGTGTGCTTTATATTCTCCCTCAAGGGCCTGTCCGGGCCCAAGACTGCTCGCGCTGGTTCCATGATCGGCGCGATCGGTGCCGCCGTCGCGGTCTTCGTCCTGTTCTTCGCCCATCCGGGAATGCGCAACATTCCGTGGATCATTGCCGCCATTGTGGTGGGCGTCGTGATCGGCTATCCGGCGGCTCGTTCCGTGAAAATGACCGCCATGCCACAGATGGTGGCGTTGTTCAATGGCGCTGGCGGTGGTGCTGCTGCACTGGTGGCTCTCGTCGAGTACTTGGTGGCCTCTGACCACGGCAACAAGGGCGTCCTCACCGCAACCTCGTTCACGATCCTGATCGGTTCCGTTGCCTTCACCGGTTCCATTCTGACCTTCCTCAAGCTCCAGGAAATCGTTACCACCCGTCCGATGTTGCTGCCGGGGGGCCGCATCATCACCTCGATCATCGGGCTCGCCGCACTCGTCTGTGCCGTGTGGTTGATCGTCGCACCGTCGATGATGTTGGTAGTGATCCTGCTGGTGCTGTCGCTGCTGCTCGGCCTGCTGCTCGTAATGCCAGTGGGTGGGGCCGACGTGCCGATCATCATTTCGCTGCTGAACGCCTTCACCGGCCTGGCAGTTGCTGCGAGTGGCTACGTGCTGGGCAACGTCTTGCTGCTCATCGCGGGTACGCTCGTTGGTGCTTCCGGAACCCTGCTCACGCGGGAAATGGCCAAAGCGATGGGCAGGCCACTCACAAACACGATGTTCGGAGCCTTCACGGCCTCGGCTGCCACTGCCACCGGCAGCGGCGAGGACCGGCCCGTCAAGTCCGGCGGCCCCGACGACGTAGCCATCATGTTGGCCTACGCGGGCAAGGTAATCATCGTCCCTGGCTATGGTTTGGCGGTCGCGCAGGCGCAGCACACGATTCGCGAACTCGTGGACTTGCTCATCGAACGGGGGATCGAGGTTGACTATGCGATCCACCCGGTCGCAGGCCGCATGCCCGGCCACATGAACGTGTTGCTCGCCGAAGCCAACGTTCCCTACGAGCAGCTCAAGGAAATGGACGAGATCAATCCCCAGTTCGCGTCGACCGACGTCGTCCTGGTGGTTGGGGCCAACGATGTCGTAAATCCGGCAGCCAAGAACGATCCCAGCGCGCCCATCTACGGCATGCCCATCCTGAACGTGTCCGATGCACGCCAGGTCGTCTTCCTCAAGCGCTCGATGCGGCCCGGCTTCGCTGGGATTGAGAACGAATTGCTGTTCGACGAAGACACGACGCTGCTCTTTGGTGACGCCAAAGACTCGCTGACGAAGGTGGTTACCGCACTAAAGGGCATGTAGAGGCTCGCGGATCCCGGTTTCGCCGCGGTCACGTACAGATAGAGACTACGATCGCGCCCATGGAACCGCGAGAGGGCTGCTATCGCGCCGCCATGGAGGCGGCGCTGGCGGCAGCGGCGGCAGCACCAGCACACGGCGATGTTCCGGTGGGTGCGGTGGTGCTCGATGAGGGCGGCAGGGTTGTTTCGGTCGCTGCCAATCGGCGAGAAGTTGACGGTGATCCCAGCGCTCACGCAGAACTCCTAGCCGTGCGGGCAGCGTGCGCCGACCGAGGTCAGTGGCGTCTGCCCGGATGCACCGTGGTTGTGACCTTGGAACCGTGCGTCATGTGTGCTGGGCTCCTGGCCCAAGCCCATCTAGCTACGGTCGCGTTCGGCGCGTATGACGACCGCCTGGGTGCGGCGGGGAGTCAGTGGGATCTCTTGCGGGATCGACGGTTGCCGCATCGGCCCGAAGTCATCGGAGGAGTGATGCAAGCAGCTTGCGAACGCTTGCTGAATGAGTTCTTCGCCGAGCGGCGCTAGCGGCTCGAACCGAGCATCGCGAAGTCGGTGTGGTGTGCTTGCGACTGGCGTTCGACGCTAACAACGAGCCACAGAGTGGCCGTTTAGCGCCAGACGGTATCGCCAGACTTCGTGCCTGGGGGCCTTAACTCTGACGGTCGTGCACGTTGTCGCTCGGGATGTGGCTCGAAGTACGATGCCTCTCTTCTTGCCACTGGGGACCGTAAAGCGCATTCGATTAGCGGACAGGTGCTTGCGGGGCAACCGGACCGTCACGTTCGTGGCCGTAGCTGCCCGATTGCGCACCACCAGGCGGACTTTATTCTTGGCCTTACCAGAGACGGCCCGATGCTTGATGCGGCAGGTTCCGGTCGCGCACCCCTTGACAGACACTGTCGGTAGGGCCACCCGATTGATCCACGAAGCGACGCTAGATATTCGCGTGTAGAGGCCGGGATAGGCGGCCCGCGCACACCCATTGCCGGAGCTGACGACCCCAACGAGTCGTGGTCCACCTTCGGCCACTGCCACCAGAGGCCCACCCGAGTCACCTTGGCAGGCGTCAACCCCGCCCTGTGGGAGACCGGCACACAGCTGCCATCGCGGGTCGAACGTGTTGCCGTACTTTCCACACACGCCGGAACCGGGAGGCGTCAACATGCGAATCTCGCCTACCTGCAAAGGGGCTGCCTTCGGCAAGGGCCGGTGGTTCCCCACCAGGCCAAACCCGAAAACTTCGGCAACTGAGTCACGGCTAGGGAATGCGGCTTCGCTGTTGATGGCCAACGCCCGACCAGGAAGGGCCTTCTTCGACCGAATCAAGGCGACATCATGGATGAACGGCTGTCGATGTGTATAACGCGGATGGACGCGGACCTTGGCGATCGCCAACGTCGGTCCATGATCACGGCGCGGAGGGTTCGAAATAAGATGGGCGTCCCGAACCGTGGAGTGATTGATGGTCTCCAAGTTGCGACCGGTCACGACACAGTGAGCGGCGGTGATCGCCCACCGAGGCGCGATTTTGGTTGCCCCGCAGGTATACCAGTTCTGCCCAATGCGGCTGTTGAGCTGTAAGAACCAGGGAGCCTCGCCGGGAGCAGAGTCCCGACCGCCAACGACTTGCCCCACGCCGCTGTCGCCGAGCGACAATGTGGAGAACAACGAAGAAGACAGGGCTGGTTGTGGTTCAGACGCGCTCGCGGTGGCGGGAGCTATCGTGACCGTTCCTAGCGCGATGGCGACCGATGCCATACACGAGATCAGGGAAACGAACGGCCGGTGACGCATTTATCCACATTAGATCCCCACTGCCTTTTACGCTAGAGCAGATCGGGTATGGGGCCTGTCATTGAGCACATTTGTGGGCAGAGTCTCGCTCGATGTCGGCGGACAGTCACCGACCGGCGACTACCTGTGCTCGTTGGTATAAATCGAGTGCTTGAGGAACGATCGAATCCCATCCGTAAGGCGGAGCCACTGATCGGTTGTGCGACGACAGCTTGTGCAACAGTCCGGGTTCGGTGGCCAGACGAACAATCGCGCCAGCGAGCTGTTGGTCCGTGTCGGCGATCAGGCCGTCGGAACCATCACGGATGAACTCGGTGACACCGGAGTCGGCTAGTGCCAATACCGGCAACCCTGCCGTCCGTGCTTCGAGGGCGGCAATCCCGAACGACTCGAGTCGGGATGGCGTGACGAACGCGTCGGCTGTGTGGAACAGTTCTCGAATCGATTCGTGATCTTGCCACCCGGCCAGTTCGACCCAGGCCAGGTTCAACTGACGTAGCGTCCGCTGCAGTTTGGTGCGATCGGGGCCGTCTCCAACGATAACGGCGCGCAAGAACGTCGAAGGCGGTATCCGGCCACGGGCGTCGTGCAAGATGCGCACGAGCGCGTCGACGCGTTTGCGCATGGCTAGGCGGGACACACACACCAGAGTCAACGGACGGTCGGCCGTGCCAACGGTTCCTCCGCGCTGGGAGAGACTCGGGTATTCGTCGACGCTCGCGGGCTGCCAGCGATCGAGATCAATCCCGTTAGGCATGATGTACACGGTGGCACGAGGCCCTAGTGCGGCCCGAACATCGTGGGCGGCGTAGTCGCTCACCGCCGTCCACACCACCGGCCACGTTCTCCAACCTGTCACGCAGTTGAGGCCCCGCAGGCCACGTGCCCATCTGTCCCAGATCGAATGGACAGTGACAACTGCTGGCGTGCGGGAGTACACGGCGGCGCGAAGAGCGGGCCAGGCGAACGGTGAGACGAGACCGGCATGGACATGGACAACGTCGGTGGCAGGCCCCAGGAGGTGGCCGAGTGATTTCGTGCCGATATGCGGGCTGACCGGCAGACCCCACGGCATGTTCACTGCCAGACGGATGACCTCGACTCCATCGTCGTCCTCACTAGTCCCGACTGGCGAGATCGGTGTGAGTCCGCGAGGACTGGTGGCAGGCGTTGCTGTGATGACGCGAACGGCGTGGCCGCGGGCCTTCTGGGCGTGAGCGAGACCCCGCACTTGCGACTCAATTCCGCCAGTTCGGGGCAGGTAGCAGTCGCTGATGTGGGTGATGTGCATCTTCGACCTCCCGCCCAGCATGTTGACTTTCGCGATCCCTCGCCGAGCCTCGGTCGCAACCGGCGATGTCGCCGGTATGTGCGCGCTGCAAGGGCCCTCGCGCCATTGTGCACTAGGGTTTCCTGTGACGAGACGATAGCGCTCATCCCGGGCAAGAGCAGGAGAAACATCCGGCATGGACATACCGACACGGCGCGGGTCAGCGACGTTCGTTTTTGTTCACGCTCACCCCGACGACGAGTCCCTCTTTACCGGCGGCACCATGGCTCGCCTGTCCGCGTGGGGGCATCGGGTGGTTGTTGTCACCGCCACGGATGGTGCTGCCGGGTTGTCAGCTGGGCTGAACGACGAAAACGCCTTGGCAACAACGCGCAATGCAGAACTGCACGCAGCCTGCGCCGCCCTCGGAGTGGACCGGGTGCTCACCCTCGGATTGCCCGACTCCGGCCTTGATGGACTCGGAACATCGTCAACCTTTGGGACCGCAGCCGCAGGCAAGCTGTGCTTTGCCCAGCGAGAGCCATTCGACGTTGCAGACCAGATTCGGCACGAGTTGCGCGATGAGGTGGTGTCTGTTGTGGTCGGTTACGACTCGTCCGGCGGATACGGGCACCCCGACCACATCCAGGTGCACCGGGTGGCTCGGGAGCTGTGGCGCGGCTGGGCGGGTGTGCGGTTGTTGGAAGCGACACTGCCGCGCGAACCATTTGCCGGTGGGGCGCGACTGGCGATCAGGGCGGCTCGGCTTGCAGGCAGGCCAGTTGACGAGATTCTGGAGCCCTGGCTGCGGGCGTTCACACCGCGACGCGGAATCTCCTATCGGTTTGACAATCGTTCCTATGTTCAGCAGAAACACGCAGCACTCGCGGCCCATGCCTCCCAATCCGTCGGTGGTGCTGGTCCGCGCACAATCGATTTGCTCCTGAAGTTGCCCGCGCCGCTTTTCAACCGGCTGATGGGCTTTGAGTACTTCGCTGGCCCACGCCCGACTCGGCCCCGTCTTCGCCACGAGACCGTCATCGGCAGCCAGCCCGGTCGTAGTGGCCACCTTGGCCCGCGGGGGTGCGGCGATGAGTAGCAGCAATGAGCCGGGTGAACCGAACCCGCCAGCTTCCGACGGCTCCCTGCCAGCGTGGAAGTTGCAGCCCAAGCATGTTGTTGTATCGGCGTTGTCGCTGTGTCTAGCCGCCGCTCTGATCGTCTTCCTGATCCCGGTTGTGGTCGGCACCGGCTGGTCAGAGGCATTCGCGGTCATGCACAACCTCAGCTGGTGGGACGTCGCTGCCATGACTGGACTGTGGGCGCTCGGGCTGTGGCTGTATACGTTCGTCTACACGGCGAGCCTTCCTGGCCTGACCCATTCCAAGGCGCTCTCCCTCAACCTCACGGGTTCGCTGGTGTCGAACGTGCTGCCGTTTGGTGGGGCCGCGGGGGTGGCGACCACCTATGGGCTGACCTACTGGTGGGGGTTCCGGCCAGGCGCCACCTCACTCATGATCTTGGTCAGTGGCCTGGCGAACGTGGTAATTCGGGTCGTACTACCACTGGTGGGGATGGTGGCACTGGTCCTGACGGGCGGAACAGTAGTCGGCATCTCCACGGCAGTCTTGATCCCTCCCATGGTTGTATTGCTGCTAGTCGCCGCCGTGCTGATAGCAGTCATGATCAGTCACCGCTGTGCGCGAGCGGTGGGTGCCGCTGCCGATTGGCTGTTCAGTGTGATTCCCCTCGTGCGTGATAGTCGGGTGGGTCATCGCGATTGGACGGCCACGGCCGTTGCGTTGCAGGTTCAGGCTGCGATGGTGTTGAGGCGCGGGTGGTGGAAGATTGCCTTCGGGATGGCTGCCTACTACGCCAGCGAGATCGCGTTCTTTGGCATCGCCATCCATTCCCTGGGCAGCGACATCGGTTGGGTCCAAATAATTGCCGCGTTCGCGTTGAGTCGAGTGCTGACCTCGGTTGTCGTGACACCTTCGGGGGTGGGGATTTCGGAGGCCGGTACGGCGGCGCTCCTCTTGGCGTTCGGCGTCGATCCGGCTGTTGCGGCAGCCAGTGTCGTGATTCTCAACTTCTACACGTATCTGATTGAGATCCCAGCCGGGGTGTTGGGTTGGGCGTGGGTTGGGGCCATGCGTCGTCGGTGGCACCGCCCGCAGTCGACGGCGTGAATCAGTTCCTCTCTGAAGTTGCGACATCAGGGTTGATCAGCGTAGACAACACATGTGGGCGAATGGCATGCATTGTCGACTCGGGACTGGCGCTGCCGTCCCGGCCCGGGCAGTCCGCCCAGACGACCCACGCGAGCGATCAGATGGGCTCGGGCAGCTGCTACCGGCACACTTGCGGCAGCCATGGCCACTGTGCTAGTGGGTACCACGATCACCCACGCTGCAGCGGAGGTGACCGATTCCGGGCCGATTCTTGCAGCGCCAGCAGCGGAAGATAAGCCAGGGGATTCCGCCACCGATCCGGCCGAGGATCCAGACAAAAAGTCGCCTGTTGACGAAGACGAGGCCGCCGACGAAGAAGAGCCGAAATCCTATCCGGTTGGCCCCAGTGAATCTGGGCCCATTGAACTGCCCGATCCGCTAGTCATTGACAGTCGAGCCGACTTTGCTCTCGCGGTCCTCGAAGCTGGCGACTGGCCCGTAACCGGTAACAACATTTGCGCCATTATCGGTTGGGCCGTGGCCGAAGGCGGCCACTACGTGCGCGGATCGACGACGTTCAACCCACTCAACACATCGTGGTCTGCACCCGGCTCGACGGTGTTCAACTCGCATGGTGTCAAGAACTATCCCGACTGGCCTACCGGCGTCGAGGCCACGGTCAAGACCATTCGAATGGGCTTCTACTACTGGATTCGACAGGCCATGTACCGGGGCAACGATGCTGCTGGTGTCCTGAATGCGGTGGCTGCATCGCCGTGGGGAACCAAGTCTGAGAACCCAGTCGGTTGGATGCCTGGTGGGTGCCTGTCTTGGGCGTCGAGCTTTGACGCAGCCAGCGGACCGATCGAGGATGACATCGCTGCGGCCGAACAGGCCATCGAGAAGAGCGAAATCAGGAAGCGCGCTGCGGAAGAGTCGCAGCAGCGGCTGAATCGTCGTCACGCCAAGTTGGCGCCGCAGGTGGAACAGGCCCAGCGGACCTTGGGAACCTTCGTGCGCAACCTCTACATTGCCGGGGTGGACCCACAGTTCGTGGGAACAGTCGAGGCCATGCTGGCTGAAGACCCGCTGGCATATGCGGCGGCGGAAAGGGTGCTTGCTCGCAGTGCCGATAGCGACGCGCGGGCCGTGTCGGAAGCGTTGGGATTCTTGGCTGATCTTCAGGACCAGCAGCAAGAGGCCCAGGAGAAGATCGTGACGATCAACGCGGAAATCGCCGACCACGAGGAGACCCTGGCTGGCGCCAACGAGCGTTGGAGAGCATTACTGGATCCCGTTCGACACTACTGAGGCAGTGGATCCGCCGAGGGTGCGAACAGTTGGACCATAGAGACGTTTTAGTGAGTGTACAGACGTTCGAGT
>CBFGTA010000006.1:0-43676 GCA_965651595.1 uncultured bacterium
TCTCGATTCCGTCGCTCTACTGGTTCGTGAGACGACAGCTCAGTCGACCGCAGCCAATGATCAACTTACGGTTGTTCAAGAATCCGACCTTCGGTGGCGCGGTGATGTCCGACCTCATCGCCGTGTTCGGGCTGATCGGTGTCTACTTCTTCCTCGCTCAACAGTTCCAGTTCGTCGAGGGCGAGTCTCCGCTCGAAGCTGGATTACGCCTCGCTCCGAGTCCGGCGGCGGCATTGGTGGGTTCACTGCTGGCAGCGCCCATCATCAACCGCTTCGGCAGACGCTTGGCGATTGCTGGCGGAATGACGCTGGGCGCATCGGGTTTGGCGTTACTCGGCGCCGTTCACATGACTGGCCTCATCGTCACCATCTTCGCCATGATGCTGGTCGGGTACGGCTTCGGTACGTCTCTGACAGGTACATCCGATGCCATCCTGAGCGCTGCACCCCCCGAGCAAGCCGGGGCGGCGGCGGCCACTGCCGAGACGGGGTATGAACTCGGTGCTGCATTGGGAATCGCGATCCTGGGAACGACTTTGAGTGCTTGGTATCGCTATATGGTGGAGGTCCCGCCGGGATTGCCGCCTGACGCCGAGGCGGCAGTGGCGGATTCGCTGGCCACCACCGCCGAGATCGCTTCCGAGTTTCCGGTCGACGTGGCGGCCGCCATGCTGGATGCTGCCAGGATTGCCTTTACTGACGCATTCAGTCTGACTGCAATTGTCGCGGCGGTTGTATGTTGGGTGGGTGCTGCAGTTGCGTGGCGTGTCCTGCCGCGCAAGCGGGACGAAGTGACCGTTCCTGACCACTGAGAACGGAGGAAGTCATGCGGACTGGCGAGGCTGACTCTCCGGCTTGGCAAGTGTTCAATCGTTCCGACTGGTTCGAGACGGCCGAGCAGTGGAGAACAACGCGGCACCTGTTCTCGTTCGGCCAGCATTACGACCCGAACCGCATCCGCTGTGGGCCGGTGGCGGCCGTCAACTGGGAATGTCTTCGGCCCGGAAGCTTCTACCCCAGCCATCGCCATCGCAGCGTCGACATCGTCACGTGGGTGGTTTCGGGATCTCTGCGCCACCGCGACCCGGTGGGCGGTGATTCTGTCGTTCCCGCTGGCTGTGTTCAGGCGCTGTGCGCGGGCTCCGGCATCGAACATGAGGAAGGGGACTCGACAGGTGGCGGCGTGCAGTTCATTCAAATGTGGCTCGAATCCGGTGACGCCGGAGCCCGGCCGACCTACGAGTGGGCGCGGGCTAGCGGTGGGTCGGACGAATCCGGATGGATTCTGCTGGCGGGCCCAACGGAGGCCGACTGCGACTCCTCCACCGGTCGGGTGCAGCCTGCAGTGGGGTTGACTCGTTCTGACGCGCGGCTGTGGTTGCGTTCGGCCGCCGTCGCCGAGCGGGTTCCGCTACCGCCGCACAACTCTGCCCTGATAGTCGTTGTTTCCGGGTCTGCAGTCCTGGGAGGGAAAGAACTAGCCAGCGGATCGGCGGCCTCGGGAACCGGCGGGTCGGGTCTCATCGAATTGAGCCAGGGCAGCACGATCTTGTTCTGGGCGTTAGAGAAAGCGCCAAGCAACAGCGGTCACAACCGCACTCGGTCAGCCGCCGACTTCTGACGACGACAGGCGAGCGCCGAGCTGCTTCCCGGCGAGGACGACAGCCGCCGATAACCGTTGGCCGGGCTCGGTTGACAGTCGTTCGATGGGCCCGCTGACAGAGATGGCTGCTGTGACTGGGTCTCGCGGCCGTTGCGGGACGCGTGAGCGCGCACGAGCGAGATTGCCGTCGGTTGGCGAGGCGCTAGGTGGGACCGAGTGGGCCCGAACGGGGGCCGATACGCTCGCGACGCCGGGTTCTCTTTCGGCCACACTTTCTGCCCACCCTCGCTTCCGCACGCGGGCAAGTACATCGGCGTGGAAGGCGGCCCCGGTCATGTCGAACTGCTCCCAGTCATCGGGATTCCAGGCCAAGAGGACTTGGGCTGCCGATCCGGCGGTCATCGGCAGGATCGACCCGACTGGAACGGTGTCTCGCAGCCCGGATCCGCGCTCTGCAGTGGCTACGCATAGGCGGTGCTTGCCCAATCGTTGATACAGCTGGGCGCTCTCGCCCGTCTCGTCGCGCAGCCATTCCAACACCGGTTGGGCTTGAGTCACTAGTCGATCGGTGGAACTAGACCGAGCCCAATTGATGAGTCGAAAGCCGAGTTCCCACGTGCCGTCGAATTGCCTCGATGCGAGCTGGTGATGCGCGAGGGCCTGCAGCAGGCGGTGGACCGTCGGGCGAGACATATTCAGGCTCGCACTCAGATCGGCAACGCTATGCGGACGCGTTGCCAAGACGTCCAGGATTGCCACAGTCTTGTCCAGGACACCAACTCCACTGCCTGCCTCTTCAACCATGATGTCCACTATACGGACACTATCTACCGAATACTGGACAATCTGCTAGTCTGGGTTCCTGCGAGGTCAGACGTTTCCTCGTGGGTCGCGACTGTGCACCGGGAACACCGATCGGAACCGTGTAATTGGAGGAACTATGAGCGAGGCCCCCCAGACCTTGGCAGAAAAAGTCTGGAAGCAGCACGTCGTGCGGAGTGCGCCTGGTGAGCCCGACTTGCTCTACATCGACTTGCACCTCGTTCATGAGGTGACGAGCCCACAGGCCTTCGACGGTTTGCGCGCGGCTGGCCGCAAGGTTCGCCGCCCCGACCTCACCTTGGCTACCGAAGACCACAACGTTCCGACGATCGACATCGATCTGCCCATCGCTGATCCGGTGTCGCGTACCCAAGTGGAGACCCTACGCCGCAACTGCGAAGAATTCGATGTGCCACTGTATGCCCTCGGGGATGTGGAGCAGGGGATCGTCCATGTAGTGGGTCCCCAACTCGGTCTGACCCAGCCCGGTATGACAGTCGTGTGTGGGGACTCGCACACTTCCACCCATGGCGCGTTCGGAGCCCTCGCTTTCGGCATCGGTACGAGCGAAGTGGAACACGTGTTGGCCACGCAAACGCTCCCGCTGAAACCGTTCAAGACCATGGCTATCACGGTCGAGGGACAGCTCCCGGCTGACGTGACGGCTAAGGACGTGATCTTGGCTGTCATCGCCAAGATCGGCACCGGTGGAGGTCAGGGGTACGTGCTGGAGTATCGCGGTGAGGCGATTCGATCACTGTCGATGGAAGCACGGATGACGATCTGCAACATGTCCATCGAGGCGGGTGCCAGGGCCGGGATGATTGCCCCGGACGAGACGACGTTCGCCTACCTCCAGGGCCGCCCCCACGCACCTCAGGGAGCCGCATGGGAAGAGGCCGTGGCCGCTTGGTCGGCGCTGGTCACCGATGAAGGCGCGATTTTCGACAAAGAAATCGTCATTCAGGCCTCGGACCTCGCGCCGTTCGTGACCTGGGGCACTAATCCCGGTCAGGGTTTGCCGCTGTCCGAGTCGGTGCCCGATCCGCAAGACTTCACTGACGCTGCCGAACGTACAGCAGCTGAAAGGGCTCTGGAGTACATGGGGCTCACGGCTGGCACACCACTGCGTGACATTGCCGTCGACACGGTCTTCCTGGGATCGTGCACGAACGGTCGCATTGAAGACCTGCGGGCCGCTGCTGCAATCTTGGAAGGTCGCCGGGTGGCCGACGGCGTCCGAATGCTAGTGGTTCCAGGGTCGGTGAAGGTTCGCCTGGCTGCGGAGTCGGAAGGCTTGGACCGCATTTTCCAAGCGGCAGGAGCCGAGTGGCGGCAGGCGGGGTGTTCGATGTGCTTGGCGATGAATCCCGACAAGCTGACACCGGGCGAGCGCAGCGCTTCGACGTCGAATCGAAACTTCGAAGGCCGCCAAGGGCCAGGCGGGCGCACCCACCTGGTCAGCCCGCAGGTCGCCGCGGCCACGGCTGTCAGGGGTACGCTCGCTGCTCCCAGTGACCTGGACAGAGAACCCGTTAGCGTCTGATTGACGCCCCAGAGATTGGCTGATTGATCATGGACAAGTTCAGTGTGCATACTGGCGTTGCAGCTCCGTTGCGCCGCAGCAACGTCGACACGGACCAAATCTGCCCCGCCATGCACCTCAAACGAGTCACTCGCCACGGATACGAGGACGCCCTGTTCAGTGCGTGGCGTCAGGATCCCGACTTCGTTCTCAACCAACCGTCGTACGCGGGGGCAAGCGTCTTGGTGGCGGGACCTGATTTCGGAACTGGCTCGTCGCGAGAGCATGCGGTGTGGGCGTTGCAGGACTTCGGATTCAAGGTCGTGTTGTCCAGTCGCTTCGCCGACATTTTTCGCGGTAACTCGGGCAAAGGCGGCTTGCTGACCGCCGTCGTCGACCAGACAGTTGTTGAACTGCTCTGGCAACTCGCTGAAGAAGAGCCTGGCGCCGAAGTGACCGTCGACCTCGAGAACCGGACGGTCGTCGCGCGATCCGCCGACGGTCGTGTCGACGTTCACGCACCGTTCGAGATTGACGACTACGTGCGGTGGAGGCTCATGGAGGGTCTCGATGACGTGGGGATCACTTTGAGTCACGCTGCTGATATCGACGAGTACGAGTCCTCCCGACCCGACTACAAACCGTCAACTATCACACCTTCCGTCGCCCGTTAGACGCCTGCTACTCGGCGCCACGGTCGGGGTCATGGATCGGGCAGCGGCGCTGCTCAGTAAGGTGTCAGGTGGTTGCTCGAACAGCGGCGAGTCCACCCCCACATCAAGCGAGAGAAGTCGAGGAGAGATTCCGTGAACAAGGCTGACTTGGTCGACCGGGTAGCAGATCGCCTGGAGATTAGTCGGAAGGCTGCCGCCGAGGCCGTCGAAGAAGTCATCGAGACCATCACGGAAGCTGTCTCGCAAGGTGAGCGGGTAGCCATCTCTGGCTTCGGAGTATTCGAGAAGGCCCAGCGCAAGGCGAGGGTAGGACGCAACCCGCTGACCGGCACCATAGTCGGTATCGCGGAAACTGCGGTCCCCAAGTTCCGGCCTGGCAACGCCTTCAAAGAGGCCGTTCAACAAGCAGTCGGCCACGTTGAGCAGGCCGTCGAATCGGCTGTTGAGCAGGTCGAACAGGCCGTTGAGTCGGCTGTTGAGCAGGTTGAGCAGGCCGTCGAGTCCGCCCGCAACCTTGTCCCCGGCGGCGGCGACAACAGCACCGCTGATGCCGATGACACCCCGCCCCAAGCTTCGGCCCCCGTGAAGAAGGCGCCGGTAAAGAAGGCGCCGGCCAAGAAGGCGCCCGTGAAGAAGGCGCCGGTGAAGAAGGCTCCAGCCAAGAAGGCGCCCGTGAAGAAGGCTCCAGCCAAGAAGGCGCCCGTGAAGAAGGCGCCGGCCAAGAAAGCGCCCGTGAAGAAGGCGCCGGCCAAGAAAGCTCCGGCGAAGAACGCCACTGCTAGTTAGCGCGAGGAGGGCTGCCGAGCGTGCATCACCGCGAGGTGCCTGCCCTGGTTACTGGTCAAGTTGCTCCGGGTGAGACACCTCAACGTCCGGGCATGTCTCGACTGCTTCTCGCGTGTGAGGTCCGACTCCCAAGGCCACGGCCTGTGCCAAGTCGCCGAGAGTGTCCACGTCGGTGCGAATTCGGGGGGGAACTTCTTCAGACAGGTCCACAGCCCCGAGCTTGACGAACCTTTCAGCTGACATTGGCCCGAACACGGCGGGCAGTTTGCGGCTAGTCGTGCTCATGACCATCGTCGTACCCTGTCCGTTCTCGTCGCGCACGAACGCAAAGGAATGGTGCAGTGCTCTCTCCAACACCGCGTCAAGATCTTCGGCCCGGGCGCACGGAAGGTCACCGGTCACGATCGCGACATGAGTGTGACCATGTTCGGACTTGAGTTTATCGAGAGCTGCAGACAGGGCCTGGTTCATCTGGCTGGCCTCATCCGAATCCAAATGGTCAAAGTCGAGATCGAATGCAGACATCGTCGGCTCTTTGATCGCGATCGCCCCGTGCCGGTGGGCATCGAGGAGAAGCTGGGGATCGGCGGTCACCACGGCGATAGTGGCGACCCGCGCGCACTCGCCAACGGCTTCCAGAACGTCGTAGTAGAAGGATCGAGCGAGATGGCGGCGCTGGGGGTCGGGCAGGTCCAGGCGGGACTTGGCGTAGGCCAGTGTCTTCATCGGGATCAACACCAGCCAACTGTCCACGGAGGGGGAGCTACCCGCTATTGGTCGAGCCTCAGTTGCCACGTAGGCATGTTGCCACATATCGTCGGTGGCATCTCGCGCACCTCACACGGTGTGACCTGTGCGACCTTCGATCGGAGGTGGACGTGCGTCGTAAGCGCCGCCACGGGGCAGCGAGATTGGGGCCGGTCTACGACCTCACGGCCGCTTTTCTCGAACCCACCCTCAGCGTTATCACCAGCCGAGACCGACGGGGTATGCAGTTCCTCGAAGCTGACTACCCGCCTCACGATGGAGTCGTGGTAGCCAGCAACCACCTGTCGTGGTTCGACCCCATGAACATTAGCCACGTGTTGTGGGACGCCGGCCGACCACCCCGTTTTCTTGCCAAGGACACGCTGTTTCGGGCACCCGGGATCGGCTTCATCCTCAGCAACGCTGGCCAGATCCCGGTCTACAGGGGTACAGAGGATGCGCGGACCGCGGTGTCTGCTGGCGTGGACGCCCTCGAGCGGGGTGAGACGATCGTCGTGTACCCGGAGGGGACCATGACGCGCGACCCCGACCTGTGGCCCATGAAGGGGCGAGTCGGGGCCGCCCAGCTGGGGATGCTGGCGCGCGCGCCGGTCATCCCGGTGGCCCAGTGGGGCCCGCAAGAGATCATGGGACCTTATCGCAAAGAGTTCAACGTCTGGCCCCGCAAGGTGATGAAGACCTCGGTCGGGCCGCCCGTTGACCTCGCCGAGTTCTACGATCAGCCGCTGACACGTGAAGTACTGACAGCGGCCACCGAGCGCATCATGCTGGCGATCACTAGATTGTTAGAGGAGCTTCGAGGTGAGTCAGCCCCGGCTGAGCCACTAGATTTTCGGAAACACCGTCACAATGGCGACCGCGTCCCCAAATCTTGACCGGCAGGGCCCGAGACCATCCAGCAGCACGACCGACGAGCAGAACACGAGGCAGGAGCGCAGATACCAATGACCCGCGTAGCAATCATGGGAAGTGGATCTTTCGGAACGGCCATGGCTATGGTGATGGCCGATGCAGGCGGAGAGGTCGCCACTTGGGCCCGCGAGCCGGAGATCGCCGAGAACATTACTCGCAACCACGAGAACCATGTCTTCCAGCCGGGAGTCGAACTGCCGCCAGCCATTTGGTCCAGCACCGATGAAGCAGAAGTCCTGGCTGGCGCGCGGATCGTCATTCTGGCGATTCCTTCTCAGACCCTGCGCGAGAACCTGGAGCGATGGAGGGACCTGCTCGACGAGAGGGCGATCCTGGTCAGTCTCATGAAGGGAATTGAACTCGGTACGTGCTTGCGCATGACCCAGGTGATCGCCGAAGTGGCCCAGGTGCCAGATCAAAGGGTAGCTGCCATGTCGGGGCCCAACCTGGCCCGCGAGATCATCCAACGCCAACCAGCTGCGACCACAGTCGCCTGCGCCGATGAGGCGAATGCCCAAGAGTTGGCCTCTGCCATCACCACGGCATACTTCCGGCCCTACTGGACCCCTGACATCATTGGTACAGAAATTGGGGGAGCGGTCAAGAACGTGATCGCCTTGGCCAACGGCATGGCATACGGAATGGGCTTTGGCGAGAATTCCCAGGCGTCCCTTATCACCCGGGGTCTGGCCGAGATGAGTCGCCTCGGCGAGGCTCTCGGCGCCAACCCGCTGACGTTCCTAGGCTTGGCAGGCATCGGTGATTTGATTGCGACCTGCACGAGTTCCCTATCACGCAACCGCACCTTCGGCGAGAACCTCGGCCGTGGCCTCACTCTGGAAGAGACCATCGAGCGGACGAAGCAGACCGCTGAAGGGGTCAAGAGTTGCCAGTCCATCTTCGACCTGGCCCAACAGCACTCCGTAGAAATGCCGATCACCGAGCAAGTAGTTCAGGTCGTGCACCACGGAATGCCGCCGCGGGAGATGCTCGGCAATCTCATGTCGAGAGACCCGAAGGCTGAGCAAGGAAGTGGCCACAGCCACTGATCCGTGCTTCAGCCCTCGGCTCTGAGGACCGTGAATGCCGCCAATCGAAGGCGCGAGTAGTCTGGGGCGGTGACCACGGACCCGCTACTGATTGAGTCGGTTCACCGCGCCCGCGTGGCGGTCGTGTTTGGGGGTCAGTCGAGCGAACATTCCATTTCGTGCTTGTCGGCGCGTGGAATTCTGGACGCCATTGATCGCTCCACCTACGACGTCGTGGCGATCGGGATTGACCGCGGCGGGGCCTGGCGGCTCGTCAGCAGCAATGCGGCAGATTGGGAGGCGAGTCCCGATTCGCGAGTCCTGCCAGAGGTCCCCGATGATGCTCCCCGAGTTCTCGTTGACCCCGCTGGCGCGATCATTGTCGAATCCGGCGAAGCGCTTCCGGTAGACGTCTTGTTCCCCGTCCTGCATGGCAAGTGGGGAGAGGATGGGACTATCCAGGGGCTCTGTGAACTTTTAGGGCTGCCCTACGTCGGTTCGGGAGTCTTGTCGAGTGCGCTCTGCATGGACAAGCTGGCCACGAAGAGGACGCTAGAGGCGGCCGGGATAGACGTGGGGACATTCGTTGGGGCCACTATGCGCGAGTGGAACTTGAATCGTCAGGCCATCATCGACCGGGCGAAGGCATGTGGTTTCCCCTGTTTCGTGAAGCCGGCGCGAGCCGGATCCAGCATGGGGGTCACCAAAGTGCACCGGGTTGAAGACCTGCAGTCCGCCCTGGCTGAAGCATTCCGGCACGATTCCCTCGTCATCGTCGAAGCTGCGGTGGGTAGTGCACGTGAGATCGAATGTGGGGTGTTGCAACTGCGAGAATCGGCGCCCCAAGCTACCCAGTGCGCCGAGATTCGAGTCGTAGGCGATCACGAGTTCTACGACTTCGAAGCGAAGTACCTTGACGGCTCGGCCCAACTGATAGTTCCCGCCGACCTCGATGATCACCTTGAACGCAAGATCCAGGAGATCGCGATCGTGGCCTTCGGTGCGCTGTCGTGTGCTCAATTGGCTCGGGTCGACTTTTTCGTCGACGCCAGTGAACGGGTCGTCCTCAACGAAGTGAACACCATGCCCGGGTTTACCGAACACTCCCTATTTCCCCGCATGTGCCAGCGTTCAGGGTGGGACTATCCCACCCTGGTGGCAGAACTGCTCGAATCAGCGGTTCGCCTGAGCGTCGATATCTGATCCGTTAGTGCCCGGGTCGGAAGCTGGCGGAATCAGCGAAGCGATGATGGGCGAGATCGTGGCAACGACTTCCCCCTCCGGTGCGTAGGCGTTTGGCACGGTGAGTTCAACGTTGGTCGACCGATCGATCGTCGTGAATACGTAGCCGCCTTCGTGTTCGACCGGTAGCCACGTCACTCCGAGCACGTCGATCACCGGCGAGGTCGGAGTGTAGGAGTCCGGGCGGCCCACTGCGCATCGCCAGGTAATGGGCGGGTCACCCCACGCCGCAGTGGTGGGAGCTCGCGGCACGGTGGAGCGAGCTGTCTGTCCGGCCACGACCGGTGGCAACTGCAGGGAAACCTCAGCACACAGTTCTTGAGCCGCAGGGGAAACGTCCGCTGGGAGCGGGACATCCACGGAACGAGCACAGCCGCCGAGCAGGCCCACCACTGCGAGCGTTGCCAGTACCGATCGACGGCAGTTCGGCGCCGTTGGCGGACGTGGGCTGGAGACTAGCACAGTGGCAGCCTAGTACCTTCGAACCTGTTCATGAGGCCCGCGCTGCGGTCGCCAACCTGCGGTCGAATTCGGCGACGAGCGACAGCCGACTTGCGGATGGCTGCGGCGCGCTGGCCACAATGCCTGACCGCGATCCCAGGAGATGACACAGTAGTCCCATGCCACAGATCTCGCCGACACTGACCATCGCCGAAGTCGACGAGCACGTTCTGACGACTGCCATAGGCGAGCGGTTCACCCAAGGCCCGGAAACCGAAGTTGGTCCCGGGGACGACGCTGCGGTGTTGCGGCTCAGTGGCGACGGAATTGTGATGTCCACCGACGCCCTCGTGCACGAACGGCACTTCCGGTTGTCGGTCAGCTCAGCCCACGACGTTGGGCGTCGGCTGGCCGGGGCGAACTTCAGCGACGTGGCTGCAATGGGGGCTCGTCCGGTCAGCCTGGTCGTTGCCGCCTGCCTGCCCCCATCGACGACCGTGGGCTGGGTGCTTGAGTTCGCTGACGGTCTCGCCAGTGAGGCCGAACGGGCCGGGGCCTGTGTCACCGGGGGCGATGTGAGTGCCTCCGACACGCTGGTCCTCACCGGTACTGCCGTGGGCGTCCTCAACACCCAGTTTGCCGTGACCCGTTCCGGTGCCCAGCCGGGCGATGTGGTGGCAGTGGCTGGCCGGCTGGGGTGGGCCGAAGCCGGACTCGCAGTCATCTCCCGAGGGTTCACCTCACCAAAGGCACTGACCGATGCGCACCGTTATCCCGAGCCACCTTACGGTGCAGGTGTTGCGGCGGCGCAGGCTGGCGCAACATCAATGATCGACATTAGTGACGGACTCGTAGCCGACGCTCGGCGCATCGCGCTGGCGTCCGGAGTTGCCGTTGCCATCGACGTCGACGCGATCGTCCCCGACCCTCCGGTGCGCGATATTGCGGCCGCGTTCAACTGTGACCCGATCGAGTGGATCTTGTCGGGTGGGGATGATCACGCGCTGCTCGCGACTTTCCCTCGCGGGGCGAAGATCCCGGAGCCATTTCGGGTCATCGGGTACGTCAACGATCCCTCAGAATCGGGCGTGGGAGTGCTAGTGGGTGACGAACAACGTGACGACTTGATTGGCTATCGGCACTTCGGCAGCTAGCGGGGGTTGGCCCCAGTCTGCGCCCCACCAGCGGTGAGTCGCCCAACGAAGTCGAAGGGTAGATCACCCGACTCGGGTGATCTACCGACTCAGGTGATCAGATTGCGCGCGTGACTTTGCCGGATTTGAGGCAGGACGTGCACACGTCCACACGCCGAGTCTGTCCACCGAAAACAGCCCGTACGCGCTGAATATTGGGAGTCCAGCGTCGCTTGGTCCGGCGGTGAGAGTGGGAAATGTTGTGACCGAAGCTCGGTCCCTTCCCGCACACTTCGCAGTTAGCTGCCACTGTGGTCTCCTGAAGGTTCGTGCATGAATGTGTCACTCGTTCGCTGCGTCATCCTCGTTGATCAGGGCGGAACGAGACAGCAAGAGAATACGATACCTGTTCATAGTACGACAAGAACGACCGGGCGCCCGAAACGTCATCGGGCCGATAGAGTCAGGTCGAGGCAAGGCTGGTCAGATAGTGCCAGCACGCTGACTACGTGAGGACGGATAGCGCAGATGGCACAGGAGCAGGTAGCGGCGGGAACCGAGCCTCAGGGCTTGGAATGGACTGCTCGCACTGTGGCGCAGTGGATTTCCTACTGCTGCGACGCTCTTGAGCGCGCAGAGTCGGCCATCAATGACTTGAACGTCTTTCCCGTGCCCGACGGCGACACCGGCACCAACATGCTCGCGACCTTCGTGGGCGTTCGCGACGAGTTGGCCAACGATGCTGGCGGTCCCGCGTCTGCTTCTGCTGACCGCGACCCTGACCCTCGCGCCGACCTCGTCGCGTGTGCTTCCCGCATGCGCAAGGCCGCGCTCCTCGCTGCCCGAGGCAACTCTGGCGTCATCTCCAGTCAGATCGTGAGGGGCATCTGTGACGGGCTAGCTGCCAGTGACGGCGACGACACCGAACGGTTGGTGCAGGCGCTGTCGTCGGCCCGAGAGCTGGCCTATGCAGCGGTTGATCGGCCGCGTGAGGGAACCATTTTGAGCGTGATAGCGGCCGCTAGTCGTGCCGCCGCCGACGAATCCGGTGACGCTGGCACAGGCCAGATCCTGGAACGGACCGTCGACGCCGCCCGTATAGCATTGGCGGCCACCACCGATCAGCTCGAGGTGCTCCGCGACGCGGGGGTAGTTGACGCTGGCGGTCAGGGCCTCGTAGTCGTCCTGGCGGCACTCGCCGACGCCTACTTCGGCCGACCGTTGCAGTTTGAAGACATTGCCGAGTCAGCTCAGGTTGACGGCGACGCGGCCGTTGCCGCCGGTGACAGCAGCGGGTCTGCGGACAACGCTGTGACACGGCACACCGTCACCTACGGCGGTCCCGAGTACGAGGTGATGTATCTGACGGACATGGCCGATGAGGATTCCCCCCAGTTGCGCGAAGTCCTCGGCGGACTCGGGGATTCGCTCGTTGTCGTCGGCGGAGAAGGCCTGTGGAATGTGCACGTGCATGTCGACGACATCGGAGCAGCGATCGAGGCCGGAATCGAGTATGGCCGTCCCCACCAGATTCGAGTCACTCGGCTCGAAAACGTGCGCAGGTCTGGGTCTAATGCTTCGACCCCGGAACAGCCTCCGACCCCCCGCGAAGGCAGGCACATCGTGGCGGTTACCCATGGTCCTGGCGTCGCCGATTTCCTCCGGCAGCAGGGCGTGACGATCGTCGAAGCGATTCCCGGACGACGCCCGTCTACCGGTGAAATGCTCGACGCCATCTATCGGTGTCGTGGCAGTGAAGTTGTCGTCCTACCCAGCGACAAGGACACAGTCGGTGCCGCCCAGATCGCGGCTGAGCATGCTCGAGGCGAAGGGATTGAAGCCCACGTAGTACCTTCAGTGACGATTGTGCAAACGCTGGCAGCAGTAGCAGTGGCGAACCCGGCGGCGAAGTTTTCCGTCGACATTGACGCGATGAGGCAGGCGTGCGAGGCGACTGCATATGGCGCAGTGACGACCGCGGTGCGAACTGCGCAGACACCAGCAGGACCCTGCCAGCCCGGCGACATCATCGGCCTCGTCAACGGCACGATCGTGGTCGTTGGTGAGGACATGGCCGAAGTTGCCTGGACGGTTGTTGACGGACTCGTCGGCGACGACTCGGAGTTCGTGACGATCGTGTCCGGCAGTGACGTGGATGCTGCCGTGGTCGAGGGGCTGCAACAGCGCATCGCCAGCAGCCTCAACCTCGACGTGGACGTGGTGGCAGGCCGGCAGCCACTGTGGCCGCTCATCATCGGTGTGGAATGAACCTCGATACCGCGCTCGGCCCAGTCTTGGGAGCCAAGACGGCGAAGGTTCTCGACTCCAAGCTCGGACTGCGGACAGTTCGCGACTTGCTGACCTATGCTCCGCGCGACTATCTCAAGCGCGGAGAACTGACTGACCTGGCAACTCTCGAGGTTGATCGTGACGTGACTGTGGTGGCGCGAGTTGAATCCGTTCGCTCGCGGTCTGTATCGGGTGGGAGGAGGTCAATGCTGACCGTCGTCGTGGGAGACGGAGTTCACCGTGTTGAGCTGGTGTTCTTCAATCAAAAGTGGCGAGAAAAGCAGCTACAAGTGGGGGCGCTCGGACTGTTTTCTGGAACCGTGGGTCGATACCGCAACACATTCCAACTCACCCATCCTGATTTCCAGATGCTTCCCGACGCCCACACTCTCGCCGAGACCGGTGTCAACGCCGACGACTACGCCAGCGAACTGATTCCGGTCTACAAAGCCACCGCTTCGCTCCCTTCGTGGAAGATCGCCCAGGCCGTTCGGCTAGTACTCGCTTCAGTGGACATTGACGCGGCTTCTGACCCACTCCCCGCAGCCCTCCGGATGGCTGAAGGGTTGCCAAAGTTTGGGCCAGCGTGCCGGCACTTGCACCAGCCAGAGACTTGGGATGAGGTCGGGCCTGCTCGAGACCGGTTCAAGTGGGAAGAGGCCCTCGCCTTGTCGGTGGTGTTGGCTCGGCGACGCCGGGATCGCCGCAGCGCCAGCGCAGTCAGCCGTTCCGGGGCAGCGGAGGGCATCTTGACGGCGTTCGATTCCACCTTGCCGTTCGCCCTGACCGACTCGCAGCAGGCAGTCGGCGAACAACTCCTGCATGACGTTGCCGCGGAAGTGCCGATGAACCGCCTTCTCCAGGGTGAGGTGGGTTCGGGTAAGACGCTCGTCGCCCTGCGACTGATGCTGGCAGTGGTGGACGCGGGCGGGCAGTGCGCGATGATTGCGCCCACCGAAGTGCTCGCCCTCCAGCACTACCGCAGCATCTGCGGGCTCCTGGGAGAGCTGCTGGACCAGGGAGTCCTGTCGTCATCGACTCGGGTGGGGCCGACCGTGAAAGTGGAGGTGTTGACCGGATCGTTGTCGGCGGCAGCTCGTCGGGAGCGGTTGTTGGGCATCGCCTCGGGTGAGACGAGCATTGTGGTGGGCACTCACGCTCTGCTGGAGGAGACGGTGCAATTCTCCGATCTGGGGCTGGTCGTCATCGACGAGCAGCACCGCTTTGGAGTCGAACAACGGTCGGTGCTGACCGAGCGGGAGTCTCGCGCCACCCGCCCGCACGTGCTGGTGATGACAGCCACTCCGATTCCACGAACCGTTGCGATGACAGTGTTCGGTGATCTAGAAGTCAGCGAGTTGACGCAGATGCCGCCCGGTCGGTCTGACGTGGTGACTCACATCGTGTCACCAGCGCGTCAGCCGCGCCACGCCGAACGAGTATGGGAACGGGTGGTGGAAGAGGTCACGCAAGGACACAAAGTGTTCGTCGTGTGCCCGCGCATCCAACCCGGAGAATCACTTCCCGACACCGCCGACACCGCCGACGGAAGCGATCTTGACGAGGTGGGCCTCGCGAGCGTGGTGGATCTCTACGAGGAACTCACGGCCGGACCACTTGCTGACGTTCGGGTGAGGGTCTTGCACGGCCAACTCCCTGCCGATGAAAAGGACGCCACGATGCGCGCATTCGCTTCCCCTGCGGCGTCGCCGTCAGCCGTCGACGTTCTGGTGACCACCACCGTCATCGAAGTCGGCGTCGATGTACCAGAGGCCACCATGATGGTGGTGATGAACGCCGAACGATTCGGAATCTCTCAACTCCATCAGCTGCGCGGTCGGATCGGGCGGGGACACCTAGACGGGTTGTGTCTGTTGATGAGTGACGCCGACGCTGACTCCGAGGCTGGCCAGCGGCTCGCGGACGTAGCGTCGACCACTGACGGGTTCGAATTGTCCGAGCGAGATTTCCGCCGTCGTGGAGCTGGGGACGTCCTTGGCGCATCCCAGTGGGGACGCCGGGCGTCGTTGCGCCACGTGTCACTGACGGAGGACGGTGCGATCATCAGACGAGCGCGACCCTATGGCGAACAAGTGGTGGAGTCGGATCCCGACCTGCGATCACACCCGAGTTTGCGGCAACTCATCGAAGCAATCCTGGGTGACGAAGGTGCCGACTGGCTGGAAAGATTCTAGGAGGGCAGATGCGGATCATTTCCGGAACTGCGCGGGGACAACGTCTCGACGCGCCGGGACACGGGACCCGTCCGACGTCGGACCGAGGGCGCGAGTCCTTGTTCTCATCGCTCACCCACGCTCTGGCCGTGCGCGGCCACGACGGCTTCGCGGGGATCGATGTGCTCGACGTGTTCTGCGGGTCTGGGGCGCTGGGCTTGGAGGCAGTTTCTCGGGGAGCGCGAAGGGCCTACCTGGTGGATCGGAACCGGGCTGCGTGCATGGTTGCGCGGCAAAACTCGAGCCGCACCAGACTCGCCGCCGATGTGTTCTGCCGCGACGCTGTCGCCATGTTCAAAGCCGGGCGCCTCGCCACCGACCTACCCGCTTTTGGCGTCGTATTCATGGACCCGCCCTACGCCATGCCCCCGGATCAGGTGTCGGCGATCGTCGCAAGCCTCGTCGCCGGAGACTGGCTCGCCGACGGTGCGGTGGTCGTCGTGGAGCGCCCGGTCAGCGACGGCGGTTTCGAATGGCCCGACGGACTCGTCGAGACGGCCACGTCGACTGTCGGTGACACTGCTTTCCATTGGGGCTTTTGGTACGTTCAGTGACAGACAGAAGGTCGAGTTGGGATCGGCTGACATCATCTAGAGGGCGTCGGTTGGTTCCTACCGCGAACCGGTGTGCGGGTAGGCCGTCGCCGCTGTGGACGTTTCCGAGGAGGATGTGCGGTGCGAAAGGCGGTGTGTCCCGGTTCGTTCGACCCGGTCACAAACGGACATCTCGACATTGTGTTTCGGGCGGCCAAGCTGTTCGACGAAGTGACCGTGGCTGTCCTCATCAACAAGCGCAAGGCGAGCTTGTTCAGTGTGGAAGAGCGCATCGCGATGCTGGAGGAAGTTACCGCTAGTCACCCGAACGTGCGGATCGATGCATTCCACGGGCTGCTCGTCGATTTTTGCGCTGAGCGCGGAATCACGGCCATCGTCAAAGGCCTGCGGGCGGTCTCGGACTTCGACTACGAGTTGCAGATGGCCCAAATGAACTCGCGCCTAGCCGACGTCGAAACTCTGTTCGTGTCGACGAACCCCCTGTACAGCTACCTGTCGTCGTCTTTGATCAAAGAAGTCGCGACCTACGGGGGCGACGTCCACGGACTTCTGCCCGAATCGGTGGCGCAGAAGATGCTGGCCAAGTTGGCCGAGCAGTAGCAGCAACTTTTCAGGCGACAACGCGCGCCGAGGTCTGCAAGATGCGCGAATTTGTGTCCGGTTGTGCGTGTCTGCCACGACTTGCGGTGCGCGCGTGCTTGTCTTTCCTTGACGGGTTAGTGATACACGGACAAGGGGACAGCTCATGGAAATCTACGAACGAATCGACGAACTGGCCCGCGTTGTGGAAGCCGCCCGGGCCATGCCGCTATCGACTTCATGCGTCGTTCCCCGCAACGACGTGCTCGATTTGATTGACGACATCCGTGAAGCGCTGCCTGCCTCCATCAAGGAGGCCGATGATGTCTTGGCTGAGCGCGAGGACCTCATTGAGGAGGCGACCAAGCAGGCCCAGGACGCGCTGGCTGCAGCCCAGACCGAAGCGTCGGCTGTGATCGCCCAAGCGCACCAAGATTCTGATCAAATCATTGACAACGCGCGGGCTGAGGCCGATGGCGTACTCGACCGGGCCCGGGCAGAATCGGCTCGACTCGTCGACGAGCAAGAAGTGCTGTTGATTGCCCAGGAACGGAAGCTCAAGACCGGGCCGATCACCTGATCGCTGAGGCCGAGGAGCAGACAATCCGTGAGCGTCGCCAGACTGATGAGTTTGTGGACTCAAAACTGGCCGACTTGGAAGAGTCGCTGGCGACTTCGCTGACAGCTGTTCGCCGCGGGCGCGAGCGGGTGCACGGGCGTCGCTATGAGTCGGCCGCCGTTGATGTGCGCGAGCCTTCCGCCCCGCTGGGCGCTGGGGTGGGCTCTGGCGTTGGCTCCGGGGCAGACGTGTTTGACTTCGATCAGTCATAATCGGGTGCATGCCGCGTTCATCTTCGACCCGCCCAGGGCACGACGCGCTCGCGGCCTACCCTGATTACCATCTCGACGTCAGCAGCATGGGCCGGAGAGCTGGCTCCATGCTGGACTTCGACAAGACTGTGCCCGCCCTCGACGGAGTGGGTAACCCCATGGTGCAGATTCCTGCCGACTCCACGATCCAACTGTCCGGCACGGCCGAAGGTGTGATTGAAGGAATCTGGATGCGGATCTTGGCAGAAGCCGAGATTGTCGGTGAATGCAGCCGCTGCTTGTCGCCCATCCGTGATCGCATCTGCGCTCGTGCGGAAGACTTGTGCGTCTATGGTGAGGAGCCCCGATCGCACCGGTCCCGGTCCTCGGGGCAATCTGGTTCTTCGGAACCGGCCGTGTCGGGTGACGAGTCGCTGTGGTGCGTGGTCGATGACCGTGTTAACCTTGAGCCTTGTGTCCGAGATGCATTGGCGCTAGCGATTCCGCTGTCGCCGTTGTGTGATTCGGACTGTCCCGGACTGTGTTCGGAGTGTGGCGTTCGACTGGCAGACGACCCAGATCATCGTCACGACTCGACCGACCCGCGTTGGGCGGGGCTGGCCGGACTGTTGGACCCTGACACTCGCGATACCGCCGAGTGAACGAAGATCACGATCACGCGCTGGCGTGGTTGTCGAGCAGAGGATAGAAACGTGGCTGTTCCCAAGCGCAAGATGTCGCGCAGCAATACTCGGTCTCGTCGCGCCCAGTGGAAGGCCAAATTGCCCCAAATCAACAAGGTGACCCGCAACGGGCGCACTGAGTTCAGCGTTTCCCACCGCGTGGACGAAGACGGTCGCTACAACGACCGTCAAGTCATTCCTGACTAACATTGTTACCCGCTAGCCGCTGCGACTGCAGCGTGTGAAGGGGCGCGGCGAGGCCGCTGGTAGCGGGCGGGCGAGTAGCGATGGCGGCGTGCGCGCAGTGATGGTCCGCTGTGAATCGACCGGGGCGTTCCGAGGAGTTGCCGATGGCTCGTCTTGATGAGTTGCTTGACATGCTCGATGCGACGGTAAGCGCCGACATGATGCAGCTGGCGCTGACCCATCGTTCGTATGCCTACGAAAACGGCAATCTCCCTACCAACGAGCGGTTGGAGTTCCTCGGGGACGCGGTGCTCGGTGTCGTCGTCACCGACACGCTATTTCGGACCTATCCCGAATCTCCCGAAGGCCAACTGGCCCGGATGCGCTCGTCCATCGTTAACTCACGGGCGCTAGCTGAAGTCGCCCGGACCATCGGGCTGGGAGAACATATCCGGCTCGGCAAAGGTGAGGTGCGTTCAGGGGGAGCCGACAAGGCGTCGATCCTTGCCGACACGCTGGAAGCCGTAATCGGTGCCGTGTACGTCGATGCGGGGCTGGCGCGGGCGGCGGCCGTGGTGCACCACCTGTTTGACCCCCTCATCGAACGCGCAGGCTCATTGGGAGCGGGCCTCGACTGGAAGACCAGCCTGCAGGACCTATGCGCGCAGTTGCGAATCGGCGTTCCCGAGTACCACGTGGTCGAAAGTGGCCCCGACCATGACAAACGGTTCGAGGCAGTCGTGCGCGCTGGTGACATCGAGTATCCCCTGGGCTCGGGTCACTCCAAGAAAGAAGCTGAACACGAGGCGGCCGCCAACGCCTGGAAGACGTTGAAGGCCGCGCACCCCGACGCCCCGGGTCCATCTGCTTCGTAGCGATCATGCCCGAGCTGCCCGAGGTTGAAGTCGTCAGACGCGGTGTAGAGGCGTGGACCGCCCAGACCCGCATCACCGACGTGGAGGTCCTCGCCCCACGGGTCACTCGGCGCCACCTGGCCGGTCCGGAACACCTGATAACGCAGCTCGACGGGCAGCTACTCGGCACCACCGGGCGGCGCGGCAAATTCATGTGGCTGACCCTGCCTGATTCGACTGGGCTGGTCATTCATCTGGGAATGAGTGGCCAGATCCTGTTTCGCTGCGAGGACGCGGTTGCCGTCGGGGCCAGGTCGGACCCTCGGCCCCGTCATCTAAGGTTTGCGATGCATCTGCACGGACTCAGCCCCCAGGTTTGCGGCCCCAATTGCGGTTCTGACCGTTCCGGGGGTGGTCGACAGTTGTGGTTCGTCGACCAACGTCAGTTCGGGGGCGTGTTCCTCGACGCGCTCGGGCCGTCGGGTACACCAAGTTCGCTGGAACACATTGCCGCCGACCCGTTCGACCCGATGTACGACATTGACGCATCCATCCGCCGAGTGCGCCGATCCCGCAGTCCCATCAAGACGCGACTGTTGGATCAGTCGGTCGTGTCGGGCATTGGCAACATCTATGCCGATGAAGCCTTGTGGCGCAGTCGCGTTCACCCGGCTCGGTCGGCCGATAGCTTGAGTGTCCGCAAGGCCCGGGAACTACTGGTTCACGCCCGAGACGTCATGGCCGAGGCCATCAACCAAGGCGGCACGTCCTTCGATGCGCTCTACGTCAACGTCAATGGCCAGTCCGGATACTTCTCCCGCAGCCTCAGCGCCTACGGTCGCGCGGGCCTGCCATGTCAACGAGAATGCGGCAGCGCCATCGCTTGTCTGCGACTGGCAGGACGCAGTTCGCACTATTGCCCCCGATGTCAACGCCCCCAGTGAACCGACAATGTATACGGAGGATCGCGACTTGGGGCCAAAGGAGCCCGCCGTGTGACGTGTCGCACTAACGGCCGTTGGGCCCCGCGATCGCCGATTTGACGCGGTCAGATGGCAAGATCGAGGGGGAGGTCCGAGATGTCCTTCAACCTGTCTCCGTCGATCATGACGTCGAGCATCTCACTGGCATCGTGCCATCGGGAGTTAGAGGTGGCCTCGACCAATTCGTCTAGCGCGAAATGGTAGACACAGTCGATATCGCCCGTCCCTAGGGCGATCGAAGCGAGCCTGCTGGGCAACGGTTCTGCCGTGATCACGGCGATGTGAGGGAGTCTGCCCTTCCTGTTTCGGATGAGATTCAGTGCTTCAGAACGTGCGTTCTGGGCACGGTCGGAACGGAGAGTCCATTTACACGAGAGGCTGGCGTGAAGTATGGGTAGTCGATTAGTTGCAGCTCGAAGGCTGGCTCGCATGCTGACCGTTTCGTCGACCAAGTGTTCGGTGGTGTTGATCACACTGTCAGACTCAGGTTGGCGTGTGACGACAATGTCTGGCGTGATGGTGTAGTCGCTTCCCAACGCTGCCGCGAGTTCGGCTTCGGCTCTCGACAGTCGGTCTAGCTCTGCTAGATGTGCGTACTGCTCGTACTGTGCGATCTGGAGGCGGTTGCGTCCGACAACCTGCTGGACGTTCCATTCTCCTGGCCGCAAGTGACTGAGCTGGCCGAAGGTATCGCGCACGTAGGTGGCGCAGAGCTCCTCAAACTTGTTGCCTGCGGTTTGGCCTGGACCCCGCTCGGATTGGGTCTCCACCTTCAACAGTTGGGCGATTCCTGATGCGATGGATACGCTGACCTTGCTGTCCTTATCAGCATTACTCGGTACACCTTGGGAGCTGACAGTGAGGATGGAGCCGAGGAGGGCAGCATGGAACCTACGACGCTCCTCGGCAAACCGTGGCCCGCCCGTCATTTGCCGGCGTCGGGGTCGAAGGCAATCGTGTGTAGGTGGCGGGCGAGCGCTTCGCCTAGGCCGACAGGGACGGCGTTGCCGATCTGGCGAGCAATTGCAATCTTGGTTCCCTCGAAGACGAAACTGTCAGGGAACGCCTGCAACCGGGCGGCTTCCCGGTGGGTGATTGGCCGGTCCGATTCGGGATGCAGGTAGCGGCCCTTTTCGGGTTTGAAGAATTCAGTCCGGATAGTTACGCTCGGTCGGTCCCACCACAGTCGGCCCATCACATCAGTAGTCCCAGTGGGTTTCTCCGCCCAACAGCGTGGCAACAGATCGGGGCGGTTGCGGGCGAGATCGAACCGGTTGCCTCCCGGAGGAATCGCCCGGTACCTCGCCAAAGAAGTTTCTCTGGGTCGCCGACCAAAATGAAGCTGCTGCTCGCCCGAGCGGCCGAACGAGACATCGAACCCTTCCGTGGTTGACGGTAAGTCGCCGATGGCATCTCGCACCGTTCGGTAAGGCCGACCATCCCGAGAATCTGGTCCGTGCGTCGGAATTGGCGGCCACGGGACCTCGCCCACACCCCGCACGGCCATAAGGATTCCCCGCCGGCGCGACTGTGGTACGCCATAGTCGGCCGCGTGCAGTACTCCAAACGCGTATTTGTAGTCCTGCAGGTCAGGATCGTCGTCCATCAGCTGCAGGAGTCGACCGAACTGGGCGGACCGTTGAAACTCGGGAACATTCTCGATCACGAATGCCGTCGGTCTGACCTGGCGGACTGCGCGGAGGAACTGTTGCCACAGCTCATTGAGTTGGCCTCGACTATGGTCGTCCCGGTCGCGGCCGAGTGGCGAGAAGCCTTGGCACGGTGGTCCGCCGATGATGACATCAGCGACGGGAAAGACTTCAACGTCCTCGATTGGTCCGTCGTACACCTCGCACCCGAAGTGCCCTTTGTAGGAACGCGCCGCCGCCCCATCAATTTCGACCGCGAACTGCGGTTCGTAGCCCATTCCCGCTTGCTCAAATCCCAAGGACAGACCGCCAGCACCAGAGAACAGGTCGACCGTCGTGATCGTACGAGGAGCCATGACTGCCATTGTGTCGACTGAGGCCGACAAACATGTGGAGGCGTGCCGTATCGATCGGCACAACTCATGGCTAGAACAGGGGAGGCACTGTTTGACTCAGGCGCGATCCGGGTAGCATCTGCACGGTCTCGAATAGGACAGGGAAGTGTGTGAGATGGCAAAGATGATCTACAGCGCGCGGACGGTATCAGCCGATCCACGCGGTAGGGGTGCCGAAGTGCTGGCTGGTGAAGTGGCCGCGCTGCGCAGCCAGGTTCGCACCTTGCAGCAGGAAGTGGACCGCCTGCGTGAGTTGGTCGAACTGCAGGCGCTGTCGGTCGATTTGCGACAAGAGACAGGAAATTCCTCCCCCGGCGCGCCATTGCAGGGTCTGCCGCACGGTCGTGTCTAGCCTGTAACAGTCGACCACCCCCGGTGGTGCGCTACGCCGACGGCAGGAGTCACCGTGCACTTGAAGAGTCTGACGGTCAAGGGATTCAAGTCCTTTGCTTCCGCGACGACCCTAAATTTTGAACCAGGGATCACCTGCGTGGTCGGACCTAACGGTTCTGGCAAGAGCAACGTCGTCGACGCCATCGCCTGGGTGATGGGCGAGCAGGGGGCCAAGTCCCTACGCGGGGGCAAGATGGAAGACGTCATCTTTGCTGGAACCGCCGACCGGGCTCCCTTAGGTCGTGCTGAAGTCTCGCTGACCATCGACAACACTGACGGTTCATTGCCCATCGATTACACGGAAGTCACCATCTCGCGGATCCTGTTCCGCACGGGCGGCAGCGAATACTCCATCAATGGTGCTCCCGCACGTTTGCTGGACGTGCAGGAGTTGCTGTCCGATTCGGGCATCGGTCGCGAAATGCACGTCATCGTCGGACAAGGCCAACTCGACTCGGTCCTGCACGCGACTCCTGAAGACCGGCGCGGGTTCGTGGAGGAGGCCGCGGGTGTCCTCAAGCATCGCAAGCGCAAAGAGAAGGCACTTCGCAAACTGGACTCGATGAACGCCAACCTGGTCCGGCTCAACGATCTGATTGCCGAGTTGCGTCGACAGTTGAAGCCATTGGGGAGGCAGGCCGAGGTTGCGCGCCGAGCTCAGGTCATACAGTCGGAAGTGCGGGACTCGCGTCTGCGACTGCTAGCCGACGACTGCGCCCGAATGAGTTCAGAACTCGACCACGAAGCCCAGTCCGAAGCTGCCATCCGGCAGCGGCAAGAGCACTTGACTAGCGAGGTGGAGCGGCTCCGATCACAGTTGACGACCTTGAATCATGATTCGGAATCCTCGATCATCCTGCTGCGCGCTGCCAACGAGGATCGAGTGCGCTTCACGGAGCTGCGCGAGAGGTTTCGATCGCTGATTGGACTGACTGTTGAACGCATAGAGGCAGCGGCCGAAGCCCTCACCTTTGCCGGCCCCCACCCAGACGAGTGGGATGCCGAGATTGCCCGGCGGGAATCGGAAGCTGTCGCGCTCGCGGCGACCGCCGAGGCATGCGCGGGTGTCCTCGCCCAGGCAGAAGCAGACTTGGCCTCGGCCGAACAGCAGTTCCACGAGACCGAACAGCGGCAGAAGACGGCCCTGAACGCGGTCACCCGCTATCGCGAGAAACTCGCCCAACTCGAAGGCCGAGTGGCGGCGGCCACCTCACGAGTCGACAGCGCCGAAGACGAGCGATCCCGGCTGATGCAGCAGTGCGCTCAGGCAGATCACGATCGGCAGCTACTGCTCGCGGCACAGTCCGAACCCCAGTCCGAATCGACAGACCCCGTCAGCGCCGAGCAGGCAAGTCTGGATTTGGTGGCGGCCAGCGATCGACGACAACGTGCTCGTGAGGCTCTGACAGAGGCTCAGGCGGAACTCGAACACGCCCGAAAGGTCCTCGTCGACCACGAACAGCAACTCGCCCGCGCTCACGCCACGCTCGAGGCGCTGCAGTCTCAGGTGGCAACCGCTGACGGGATTCGGGAACTCGAAGGCGCTGGCGTGGGAGTGTTGGATTCGGTCGAACAAGCCATCACGGTGACGGGCGGTTGGGACTCAGCGATTGAGGCCGCTCTCACGCACCAGCTCGGGGCTCCGGCAGTCGCCGTCACGGATGCAGAAGAGGCCCGCCGGTCACTCGAAGTCCTTTCGGCCGAAGGCGTGAGCCGGGCAGCCGTGTTGGTAGTTGGTGCCCATGAAGTCAGCCCAGCAGCGCCGGAAGGGCGAACCTTGCCAACTGGTGCCGAGTGGGCGGCCCAGGTGCTGTCTGCGAGGGGCGAGAACCCGGCGATCGCGGCAGCTTGTGTTGAGCTCCTGAGAGACGTTGTGGTGGCCGAAGACGCCGACGTTGCCACAGCAGTTCTCCAGTCCTTGCCAGAGGCGACCGTGGTCACTCGCCGGGGTGAGGTCATCCATTCGACTCACGTGGTGGGCGGGTCTGCGGGGCCCGGGCAACTCGCAACCCTTGCGGCGATCGACGCGGCCAACGAGCGGATCATGCAACTCGATGCGGAGGTCTTCCCACTGCGTGCGGCCGTCGACGCGGCTGCCGAACATGAACAGGACCTGCGCGAGCAGGCCGCCCGCGCCGAGGCCGATTGGGAAGAAGCCGGTCGGATCGCGAACGAACTGCAGCGACAGCAGGCCGTCGCCGAATCGGAGTTGAACCAGGCCCAACAACGTCTCGAGCGCCTCACGGCCGAACTGACCCGGTGCGAAAGCTTGGTGGAGCAACGCCGGTACGAGCTCACAGTTGCACAGCAGCAACTCGAAGACCACCAAGCCACCGAGTCCGACTGCGCCCTGCCGCAGCCAGAAGAAGACCTCACCCACCTGCGGACTGCCCTCATCGACCTGCGCAAGGTCGAGGTAGAAGCGCGGCTGTCGCTGCGTTCGGCGCAGGAACGGCACTCGGCGGCGTCCGAGCGGGCGGCGAGTTTGCGGGTCGAAGCTGACCGGGAGCGGGCAGCCCGAGAGAAGGCGGCCAGCCAGTGGCGGCTGCGCCAAGCTGCCGCCGACCGTGCTCGTGGGGTCGAGACGGTCGCGCGGGATGCACTGTCGCTGATCGAGGCCCGGCTCGACGCAGCCACTGATTCGGCAGCTGCCCTCACCGAGACGCAGGACCGCATCGAACAAGAGATCCACGCGGTCAGCGCAGCCGTGTCCGAAGCTGATGCCGAACTCGCCACTCTGATGTCGGCTGCCCACCGTGACGAGCTCGCCCGAGCGGAGCAGCGGATCAAGATGGAGCAGCTCGCAGATCACGCTCTCCAGGAGTACGGTCTGTCCGTCGAACAACTCCTGACTGACTATGGCCCAGACGTCCCAGTGCCCCCGAGCCTGCGAGCACCGGGCGACGAACCAGTTGCACCGGGTGAACAGTCCGAGGCGTATCCCTTCGTGCGGGCCGATCAAGAGAAACGGCTGCGGACGGCCGAGAAGTCTCTTGCGCTACTAGGCAAGGTCAATCCCCTCGCACTCGAAGAGTTCGCGGCCTTGGAGGAGCGACATACCTTCTTGTCGACTCAGCTCGACGACCTCAAGCGGTCACAACAAGACTTGCTCGGGATCGTGTCAGAGGTCGACGAGCGGGTGCGGCAAGTCTTCGCTGAAGCCTTCGCGGACGTCCAGCGCGAGTTCACCGGCGTGTTCTCCCGACTGTTCCCCGGTGGTGAGGGTCGCCTCGTGTTGACGCACCCGGACGATCTGCTGAGCACCGGTATCGAGGTGGAGGCGCGGCCCGCGGGCAAGAAGGTCAAGCGTTTGTCGTTGCTGTCGGGAGGGGAACGGTCGCTGACTGCTGTGGCGTTCCTAGTGTCGCTGTTCAAGGCCCGTCCGAGTCCATTCTATCTCCTTGACGAGGTCGAGGCGGCCCTCGATGATGTCAACTTGCAGCGGCTGATCGGCCTGATCGAGGAACTTCGCGGAACCAGCCAACTGCTGATCATCACCCACCAGAAGAAGACCATGGAAGTCGCCGACGCTTTGTATGGGGTGACCATGAAGCAGGGCGTCACGCAGGTCATTTCTCAACGGATCCGCGAGCTTCATTCGGTGTAGCCGCGTGACACACTAGGGGCGTGGACTCCCTCATCGCCTATGTGGTCGTTGCCCTGATCGTTCTGCTACTCGTCGTGGCGGGAGTGTTCCTGCTCCGGCGCGGAAAGTCGGCGCGCCCCGATCGCCCCCGCGTGGATGTTCAGCCAACCCAGACTGCCGGGGAAGACTCACCGACTAGCACGACAATCGGGGACCCTGACGTTGCGGTGGTCGAGCCCGACGCACCCCCGGTTGTGGTCGAACCAGAGGTGGAGCGGCCCGAAGCTGTCGGGGGGAGGATGGCTCGGCTGCGGGCGCGCCTTGCCGGGTCGAACGCCTTGGGGCGCGGGCTGCTCGCGCTCTTGAGCCGTGGCTCTCTCGATGAAGCGACCTGGGACGAGGTGGAAGAGATCCTGCTGACCAGCGACCTGGGTGTCGGCCCGACCAACGAAGTGATGGACCAACTGCGCACCCAGCTGAAAGTCGAGGGCGCCTCTGACGCGAACCGGGTACGGGAAGTGCTGCGTGTGGTGCTGCTCGAACAAGTCAATCCCGGCATGGATCGTAGGGTCGCGACCGCGCGAAATGCGGCTGCTGACGTCCCCGCGGTGGTGATGATGGTGGGTGTCAACGGAACGGGCAAGACCACGACGACCGGCAAGCTCGCCCGACTGCTCGTGGCTGAAGACGAAGACGTCCTCATGGGTGCAGCCGACACGTTCCGCGCAGCGGCGGCCGAGCAGTTGACCACCTGGGGTGAGCGGGTGGGTGTGCCGGTGGTCCGTAAAGACGAGGGGGCAGACCCTGCCAGCGTGGCCTTTGATGCCGTCAGCGCTGGTATCGACGCCGAAGTCGACTGCGTCCTCATCGACACAGCCGGACGCCTCCACACCAAAGTGGGGTTGATGGACGAACTCGGCAAGGTGAAGCGCGTCATTGAGAAGCTCGCCCCCGTGACCGAAGTGTTGCTGGTTCTAGACGCCACCACGGGCCAGAACGGCCTGCTGCAGGCCCGTACGTTCGCCGAAGTCGTCGACATCACCGGCGTCGTGTTGACGAAGCTCGACGGCACCGCCAAGGGCGGCATCGTGGTGTCGGTTCAACGGGAGTTGAACGTTCCGGTGAAGCTCGTCGGACTCGGCGAAGGCCCCGACGACCTGGCACCGTTCGATCCCGAGCAGTTCGTTGACGCTCTGCTGACCACCTAGGTTTCCGCCGGGACGGTTCCGTAACCGGACAGAAACATTCGATGCGGTGGTGTAACCGAATCGGAACGTGGGCAGCGACATTCGTTACCTGGCCGTGATCCAGCTAGCGACGGCCCGAAACACAAGAAGCACAGACTTCCTTTCGTCCCGACCGTTTCTCGACGAAAGGAAGGCAAATGACAGAAGTTCCTGTCGACGCCGGCAACACTGCCTGGGTGCTGATCTGCGCCGCCTTGGTGTTCCTCATGACACCCGGCCTGGCGTTCTTCTACGGCGGCATGGTGCGTTCGCGCAGCGTGCTCAACATGATGATGATGAGCTTCGGGGCAATCGCCCTCGTGGGCGTCATCTGGGTTCTGTGGGGCTACTCGATCGCCTTCGGCACCTCATCGGGTGGCTTCTTCGGCAACCCCTTCGAATACTTCGGACTCAACGGACTGCTCTCGGCCGTTGACGAAGACGGATTGCCCGTCATGGCGTTCATCGCCTTCCAGGGCATGTTCGCCATCATCACGGTGGCACTGATTTCCGGTGCCGTGGCCGGGCGCATGAAGTACGGAGCCTGGCTGGTGTTCGCGGGCATCTGGGCGACCCTCGTGTACTTCCCCGTCGCTCACTGGGTATGGGGTGAGGGAGGTTGGATTCTGGACCGCATCGATCCGATCGACTTCGCTGGCGGCACGGTCGTCCACATCAACGCCGGTGTAGCAGCCCTCGCGCTGATCCTGGTATTGGGTCGTCGGATCGGCTTCGGCAAGGTGCCGTTCCGGCCCCACAATCTGCCGTTCGTGATGCTGGGCGCGGCTCTGCTGTGGTTCGGCTGGTTCGGCTTCAACGCTGGTTCGGCCCTCGGCGCGAACGAAACCGCAGCATTCGCCTTCGTGATGACGGTCGTGGCGACCGCAGCCGCGAGCCTGGCCTGGATGCTGGTTGAGAAACTTCGCGACGGCGCCCCGACCAGCTTGGGTGCGGCCTCCGGAATTGTCGCTGGCTTGGTCGCCATCACGCCAGCAGCAGCATCGGTGGACATCTTTGGTGCACTGGCCATCGGTGTAGTCGCCGGAGTGCTGGCAGCGCTGGCCGTCGGCCTCAAGTACAAGCTCAAGTACGACGACTCCCTCGACGTCATCGGCGTTCACCTCGTCGGCGGGCTCGTGGGCACGCTGATGATCGGTCTCGTGGCCACAGAACTCGCACCCACCGAGAGGGCCGGGCTGTTCTACGGTGGCGGTATCGGGTTGCTCGTCGACCAGGCGCTGGCAGCAGCAGCCGTCATCGTGTACTGCTTCATTATCACGCTGATTGTGGCCTTCCTCCTGGCTAAGACCATGGGCATCCGCATCAGCAAGGACAACGAACTCGAAGGCATCGACCTGACCAGCCACGCGGAGACGGCGTACGACTTCACCGACGCCACCTACGCTGGCCGGACCTCATCTGCCGGGTCCGGTGGTCCGGGGGCTGTTAGTTCTCGCGGAACCGCCGAACCGTCAACTGCATCCAAGAAAGAGGCGAGGAGCTCATGAAACTGATCACAGCCATCATCAAGCCGTTCAAGCTCGAGGATGTGAAGTCGGCACTCACGGCCTATGGAGTCCAAGGGATCACGGTCTCGGAAGCCAGCGGCTACGGGCGGCAACGTGGACACACCGAGGTCTACCGCGGCGCCGAGTACACCGTCGATCTGATTCCGAAGCTGCGCCTCGAGGTGCTGGCCGAAGATGACGAAGCCGGAAGCATCGTCGACATCATCGTCAAGACCGCTCAGACCGGATCGATCGGTGACGGCAAAGTGTGGGTGACGGCAGTCGAATCGGTGATTCGGGTCCGAACCTCCGAGCGGGATGTGGCGGCACTGTCCTAGTCGGCACAGTTGTCCGTCCTGACAGCCCCCTAGTGGGCCGGCCGGCAGAGACCACCTCCCCGGTCTCTGCCGGCGTCGGGGGGTGTGGGCGCCCCCGGGGGCACCAACGACACCCAAACCAAAGAGGGGCGACGGCGGGGCTCCGGTGGACTATCTCACGACCCGGGCCGACATCGTGGAGCGATACAGTCCGGAGCAGGGTCTGGCCCGTCGTTTGTCCGCCGCCACCGACGCGTGGCTGCGCGAACTGATCGAAGCGGAGTTTCGTTCCCTGACCGGTTTCAGCGTCGTCACCACTGGCAGCCTGGCCCGCCACGAGTTCCTGCCCTATAGCGACCTAGACGTGGCCGTGGTGTACCCCGACGCCGCTCATCCCGACAACGTCGAAGCCGTCCGATCCGCCGCCGCTCGACTGTGGCACAGATTGTGGGATGCGGGCCTGTCGGTTGACCACGCGGTGCGTTCCGTGGGCGACACTGTGGCACTGGCTGCCGACGAGCTTTCCGTGGTTGTGGCGGCAGTCGATGCGCGCGCCCTAGCTGGCGATCCGGCAATCGCCGGGGCAGTGCGAGCCGAGGTGCTGGCCCACTGGAGGGCCACTGCTGGCTTGCGTCTCGACGACCTCACCACGGCTCGGCGCGCGCGAGGTGTTGCGTTCGGGGAGCTCGCTGAACTGGTCGAACCGGATCTGAAGCTCAGCCTGGGCGGCCAGCGCGACCGGGACATTCTCAGGGCACTTGCTGCCACGTGGCGAGCTGGCAATCCATCTTCGGCCGTGTCAGCTGCCAGCGAGCACGTCAATCGTGTACGGGCGCACCTACATGTGGAGTACTGGCGGAGCGGCTCCACCGGATCCCGAGCCGATTGCCTGCGGCGACAACATCAGGCCGCCTTGGCCGAGCGACTCGGAGTCGACTCCGCCGACGACATGCTGCGCCAAGTGGCGGGAAGCGGGCGAATAATCGCGGCGGCCGTTACGCGGGCAATGCGCTCCCTGCGATCTTGGGAAGGGGCAACCGAATCCAACCGGTCGAGCCCGCGTTCGTGGTCGCGACCCCCGGGACCACCGCGGCAACCCCGGCTCGCCGACGGCGTGGTGCTGGCCGGAGGCGAGATAGCCATCGCTGGCAACTATCAACTCGACACCGATCCGGTGCTGCCCCTCCGGCTCGCCGCAGTGAGCGCCGATCAACTCCGCCCAATCGCAACCAGCAGCCTGAGCCGGGCAGCTGGGAGTTGCCCGCCACTGCCACATCCGTGGCCACCCGAGGCCCGCGATCGCCTGCGACAGTTGGTCGCGAGCTCGGCGGGGATCGTCGACACCTGGCACCAATGCGACGAATTCGCCTTGTTTTCCCGCTGGGTGCCTGGCTGGGAATCTGTTTGGTCGCTACCCCAACACAACCCGTACCACCGCTACACCGTCGACCGGCACACCATCGAAACGGTTCGCCTGGTGCCACCGGTCATGGCCAACTGTGGGCTCGGCCTGGAACGGCACCAGTGGGTGGGAGAAACGACGGCTCTCGCCGCCCTCCTGCACGATATTGGCAAGGGAGTCGACGGCCCGCGTCACAGTGTCGTGGGCGCAGAAATGGCCAGCGACATCTGCCGAACGTGGGGCCTCGACGACCGCACCGCTGACACCATCGTGCGCCTTGTCCGCAACCATCTGCTGCTACCGGAACTGGCAACCCGCCGTGACATCGATGACCCGAGCACCATCGAGACCGTTCGCAGCGCCACCGGAACGCCCACCGAGTTGGCAATGCTGTACTGCCTGACCGTTGCCGACGCACTGGCCACCGGGCCAGCCGCGCACACCTCGTGGCGGCAGCGCCTCATCGATCAGCTCGTGCGCGCGGCTGGCACCGGCTGGGGCGACAACGAGGAGATCCTGTCGGCCTGTTTGCGTGCCCCAACCGGCCCGTGGGTTCCCGATGCCTTCGCTGACCGGCCGGATGCCTTCGCTAACAGGACTGCGCCAGGTGCGGTCGCGGAAGCAGCGGTAGTGTGCCCCGGTGATGTTGCGTCGCTCGCCCGCGTTGCCGAGATCGCCGTACGCCGAGGATGGCCGGTCCAGTCGGTTCGTACCGAAGGCCGTGACCGGCAGCGATCCTTCGTGGTCCGTCTCGACGTGTCCGGACATGGAGTAGCCGAGGCGACTGTCCAGGCGATAGTCGACGACGAGATCCGAGCCGTGCGGCCCGACGCGACCAACGGCGACATGGACACTCACGGCACCATGTCACGGTCGACTCCGCCGCTGCGGGTGGCTGGCATCCCAGCTCATCGCGTCAGTTTGACCGCCGGAGTGCTACCGGGTGCATCGCAGCGGTCGACAGTTGTGCGCGTGCGAACCACCGATGGTCCTGGACTGCTCGCCCGGATCGTGAGTGCAGTCGAAGCAGCTGAGTGTGAACTCGAGGTTCTGATCGCTGATACCGTTGGCCGCGAGGCCATCGACACAATGTACGTGCAGCATCGGGGCGAGAGCTTGAACGCCCATCGCCAGGCTCGCCTCATCGACGAACTCCAGGCAGCGTCGGGCGACTGAGGTCCCACGTCGCTCGCGCGACGGGCCGTGACCGGACCCTCGGTGCTCGGCCACCGTTGGCTCAACCATCAGTCAGCAGATGTCAGGCCTGGCGCCGTCAAGTAACGTGGGGCCTGTGTTCAATGCCCTGTCAGATCGCTTGACTGCGACGTTCAAGAATCTCCGCGGAAAAGGTCGACTGTCGGAAGCCGACGTCGATGCTGCCATTCGCGAAATCCGGACAGCCCTGCTTGAGGCGGATGTGGCGTTGCCGGTGGTGCGCGGTTTCTGTGCTCGAGTGCGCGAACGCGCCCTGAGTGCTGAAGTGAGCGCCGCACTCAACCCCGCCCAACAGGTCGTCAAGATCGTCAATAGCGAACTCGAAGCGGTCCTCGGTGGTGAGACTCGGCGCATTCGGTATGCCAAGAACCCACCGACCGTCATCATGCTGGTGGGCCTGCAGGGTGCCGGAAAGACAACCTTGGCTGGAAAGCTCGCTCGTTGGCTCGATTCCGATGGCCATCGCACGTTGCTCGTCGCCGCCGACCTGCAGCGGCCGAATGCCGTCGACCAGTTGAAAGTCATGGCTGACCGCGCCGGTGTGGGAATCTACGCCCCAGCGCCAGGCAACGGCGTGGGCGACCCGGTGGCTGTGGCACGAGACAGTATCGACGCTGCCACTCGCGGCGGTTACGACATCGTGGTGGTCGATACCGCGGGCCGGCTAGCCATCGACAGCGAGATGATGGACCAAGCGCGCCGAATCCGTGACGCGGTCTCGCCTGACGAGGTGTTGTTCGTCGTCGATGCCATGATCGGCCAAGATGCCGTCAACACGGCCGTGGCGTTCGAAGAAGGCGTTGGATTTGACGGCGTGGTCCTGACTAAACTCGACGGCGACGCCCGCGGCGGTGCGGCCTTGTCCGTGCGGGAAGTGACCGGTCGGCCGGTGATGTTCGCATCCACGGGAGAGAAGCTCACTGACTTCGAACAGTTCCATCCCGATCGTATGGCGTCGCGCATCCTGGACATGGGCGACGTCCTGACCCTCATCGAGCAGGCCGAGAAGGCTTTCGATGCCGAACAGGCCGAGAAAATGGCGGCCAAGGTTGCCGCCGGTGACGACTTCACGCTCGACGACTTCCTGGAACAGATGACGGCCCTGCAGAAAATGGGGTCGCTCGGCAAACTCATGGGCATGTTGCCCGGCATGGGTGACATCAAGAAACAACTCGAACAGGTCGACGATAAAGACATCGCCCGCATCAAGGCGATCATTCAGTCCATGACCCCAGAGGAACGCAGCCAGCCCAAACTCATCGACGGTTCTCGGCGGGCCCGGATCGCGCGGGGGTCCGGTGTTCAAGTCAGCGAAGTCAACAACCTCTTGACTCGGTTTGCCGAAGCCCAGAAGATGATGCGGCAAATGAGTAAGGGGGGTGGGGTCCCCGGTCTGCCTGGCATGGGTGGCGGTAAGAAGAGCCGGGGCAAACTCGCCAAGAGCAATCGTTCTAAGAACAACCCGAAGACCAAGAAGGGTCGTAGCGGCAATCCCGCCAAACGGGCGGCTCAGGCCCAAGCACCTGCTACTGGGTCGGCGGGTGGGGCCGGATCTGGCCTGCTGGGTCAAGCCCCGAGTGCGGCCGAACTCGAAGAGCTCCCCGATGAGTTTCGGCGAATGCTCGGCGGTAAGTGATCCCGGCTGATAGCGCCCCTGGTTGGCATCTGGCACAATAGCGGCTGGATTACCATCCAACGGGAGCGTGCGGCCCTCTCACCGCGACGCCCCCACACTAGAGAGAACCGCGCAGCCCACCCCACTGGCTGATGTCGGCAATCGCCCACCAAATAGAGGCGTAGGAGAAGAAGCACACGTGGCTGTCAAAATCAAGCTCAAGCGGCTCGGCAAGATCCGCAACCCGCAGTACCGCATCATCGTGGCCGACGCGCGTGCTAAGCGCGACGGGCGAGCCATCGAAGAGATCGGTATCTACCATCCGAAAGAAGAGCCCAGCCTGATTCGGGTTGATTCCGATCGGGTGCAGTACTGGCTCGGAGTGGGCGCCCAGCCCACCGATCCGGTTCGGGTGCTCTTGAAGGTGACCGGCGATTGGCAGAAGTTCACCGGAGAAGGTGACCCGGCGGGAACTTTGCGCGTTGCTGAACCCAAGGTCAACAAGCTCGACGCTTTCGCCAAGGCGGTTGAAGAGGGTGCCAAGGTGAAGGCCGCCGACACCAAGAAGACCAAGCGGGCCGCGGCCGAAGCGAAGGCTTCTAGTGAGGCTCCTGCCGAAGAACCCACTGACGTTTCTGCTGATGCCCCTACCGAGGTTGCCGCGAACTCGGCAGAATCAGAAGTTGCTGCTGACGCCGAGACGGAAGAAACTCCCACTGCCGCTGCTGAAGAACCTGCCGCCGATTCCGACAGCGCGGAAGGCTCGAAGTAGCGATGCGCATCGAGGTTGCGGCCGAAGCGTTGGAGCACCTGGTTCGGGGGATCGTGGACAACCCCGACGACGTGAAGGTCGTGAGTCGCCGAGCGGGTCGAGGCCGTGGTCAAGGACTGAACGTCTATGTCAATCAAGAAGACATGGGCCGGGTGATCGGTCGTTCCGGCCGTACAGCCACCGCGCTGCGCACCACCATCGGGGCCCTCGATCCCGGATCCCGCTTGCGTATCGACTTTGTTGACACCGACGAGCGGTGACGGTGGCGCGACCACCTAGGCGTAGATCGGATTCAGATTCCGACTTCCGTCATGTGGTGGTCGGGCGGCTGGGTCGTCCGCACGGGGTGCGCGGCGACATTCACGTCGTCGCCCACAGCGACGTCCTTGACGAACGTTTGGCGCCGGGCTCCACCGTCGATTCCGTGCCACCGGAACAGTGGAAGTCCTGGGCCGATCGCAGCGAAACGGACCTCGAACGCCTTATTGTCGAGGTCTCGACGCCGTTGACCGTTGAGAGTCTGCGCTGGCACAGCGGCCGATGTATCGTTCGGTTCACCAGCATCGCCGACCGCGACGGACTCGAGGCGGTGCGTGGCCGACTGCTCGTACGTCGAGTGACGGCAAGCGAGTCCCCAGCCGACCCCGACGAGTTCTTCGACTGGCAACTCGTCGGGTTGACGGTTCGGGCGATCGCGGACCCGTCGCAACCGGCCACCGAAGCGGAGGAATGGGCGATAGTCACCAGCGTCTGGCACGGGCCGGTCCAAGACGTTCTCGTCCTGACCGATTCCGCCGGAACCGAAGTGCTGGTCCCTTTTGTCAACGAGTTGGTGCCAACAGTCGACCTCGATGCAGGCTGGCTCATGTGTGACCGGCCCGCCGAAGTTCGAGACGAGTCGAATCACGACCGCGGTGACCTCCTCGGCCCCGGCACCGAGGTCAAGGACGAGGTATAAACCGTGCGCTGTGACGTCATCTCGGTCTTCCCCGAATACCTGGCCCCGCTGCAACTATCACTGCTGGGCAAGGCCGCTGAAGCTGGCTTGACGACGATCCGAGTCCACGACCTGCGCGACTTCGCCACCGACCGGCATCGCACCGTCGATGACACCCCCTATGGCGGGGGCCCGGGAATGGTGATGCGGGCAGACATCTGGGGTGCCGCCATCGACACGGTGCTCGACGACGGCCGCCAAACCGGGCTGACATCCGAACAAGCAACTCTGGTGATACCGACGCCGAGCGGCAGGTCGTTTACCGCCACTGGCGCTGAGCAGTTGGCGCAACGCGACTGGTTGATCATCGCCTGCGGGCGGTACGAAGGCATCGACGATCGGGTGGCTGCGCACTATCGGCAACTCCTGTCTGTGCAGGAAGTTTCGATCGGGGACTACGTGCTCGCTGGTGGAGAGGCGGCAGCCCTCGTCATCCTGGAAGCCACTCTGAGGTTGCTGCCGGGCGTGCTCGGAAATCCCGAAAGTGCCCACGACGATTCATTCGCTCCCAATATCGACGGGCGGCGACTACTCGAAGGGCCGGTATACACGAAACCACGCCAGTGGCGCGAACTAACTGTTCCCGAAGTCCTGCTCGGCGGTAACCACGCCGCGATCGCCGCCTGGCGTCAGGAACAAGCCCAGGAGCGGACGCGACTCAACCGGCCAGATCTGTTGCCCGGGTCAAACCCTACCCCCCAGCATTAGTCACGCCGGTCAAACTGGTCCGGCCACCACCTCGGGCCACCCACAGTCGGCGTTGCTGGCCTCGGCACCGTACACTGTTGCAGTCCCTTCAACTATTCGCCCATGACCTGCCGCAGGGGGCATGGGTCGAGCCGAAGGGTTGACTCCTAGCGACTCATTGATCGACGTTGACCTGCGGCGACCCGATCGGGAGAATCCTATGAACAAGCTTGACGCTATTGATGCAGTTTCCTTGCGCGACGACGTCCCCGACTTTCGAGCCGGTGACTCCCTCAAGGTCCACGTGCGAGTGGTGGAAGGAAACCGGTCCCGAATCCAGGTATTCGCCGGAATCGTCATCCGCCGACAAGGTGGCGGGGTGCGAGAAACCTTCACCGTCCGCAAGATCAGTTTTGGGGTGGGCGTCGAACGGACCTTCCCCGTCCACAGTCCCATCATTGAGAAGATCGAACTGGTCAGCCGCGGGGATGTGCGTCGAGCCAAGCTGTACTACCTGCGCGAACTGCGCGGTAAGAAGGCCCGCATCCGCGAGAAACGCGACACCCCTTCGACCTAACGGCGGTCTAGGTGTTGGCGACGGCGCAATCAGCCCGGACTTGCCAGCCAGGTGGTAGCCAGCTGTGGAGCGTGCTGCGATCGGGCGGCTCGGGTCGCCCGTGAACGGGGAACTCGCCGAAGCTGATGGAGTCACCGGTTCCCGGGATCGGGTTGCGGCGGCTGTTCACCGAACGGCATGGATCGTCTTCGTCATCGCGGTTGCGACGTTCTTGATTCTGTGGGCCACCCAGGCCTGGGTGGCGGGCGTCTACCTGGTGCCGTCGGCTTCGATGGAGCCAACGATTAGAGCGGGTGACCGGGTGGTGACGAACAAACTTGCGTATCGTGTGGGTGCGGTAGAACGCGGCGATATTGTCACGTTCGATGCCACCGGATACTTTGAGCCACCGTCGAACGGGGAGAGCATATTCGTGAAACGCGTCATTGGCCGCGGAGGTGATCGAGTGGAGTGTTGTGACGAGACCGGTTCGATTCTCGTGAACGGCGAGCCTACTGAGTGGGGCTTTCCTGGCAGTGACGGTGCCACATTCTCGGTTGTAGTGCCCGACGCGCACTTGTGGCTGATGGGGGACAACCGCTCGGAATCGGCCGATTCCCGCAACTACCTCGGTCGACCAGGCGGTGGATTCGTTCCCGAATCTCGCGTCACCGGAAGGGTCGTCATGAGTATGTGGCCGTTGCAGGGGATTAGTAGCGCCGGTGAGATTGGCTCTGGGTCTAGTGTCGCACCTGGGACGTTGCGGGTGTCCCAATGACGACGACCGAACCCCCAACCACCGTCAAGAAAGAGAAGAAGCAGCGACACTGGGCCGTCAGCATGGCTCGCGAGGTTGGCATCATCGTTGTTGCCGGGCTTGTTCTCAGCTTGATTTTGCGGACCTTCTTCTTCCAAGCGTTCTTCGTCCCCAGTCAGTCGATGGAAGACACACTGCAGGTCGACGACCGCATTGTTGCCTCGAAGATCAACACTGCGATCGGCGGTGTCAATCGCGGCGAAGTCGTCGTGTTCAAGGATCCCGGGGGCTGGTTGCCTTCTGCCGGTCAGTCGACCGTTTCCCCGGTGGCCAAGGCTCTCGAGTTCGTCGGACTCATGCCATCTAGTGATGGGGACGACCTTGTCAAGAGGGTTATTGGCGTGGGCGGCGACCACGTCGTGTGCTGCAACGATAGCGGGCAGCTAGTTCTCAATGGGACTGCGTTGGTGGAGCCGTACCTCAAACCCGGTACGGCCACCGACCAGGTTCCGTTCGACGTGGTCGTGCCACCGGGTCGGCTGTTCCTGCTCGGTGACAATCGCGCGGCCTCGGCTGACTCGCGCTACCACCTCGATGTTGCTGACGGAACCGTGCCGGTGGACAACGTGGTGGGACGGGTGATCTTCGTGATTTGGCCGTTCAGCCAGTGGAAGACGCTGCCTATTCCGGAGACGTTCGACAACCCGGCCCTCAACTCGCCGGCCAGCGGGGATCAGCAGGTCGGTCAGTAGCGGTGGTTCGTCGCCCGGAATCAGTGCTGCGAAGCCGCGGATTCCAGCACATAGTCGGCATCGACGAAGCCGGACGTGGCGCGGCGGCGGGTCCGCTGGTCGTGGCCGCAGTGGAATTGCCGCCCAACCATTCTCGGTTGGCCAGGCTGCGCGGGCTCCGCGACTCTAAGCGGCTTCGGGCTGCCCAGCGTCAGGAACTTGCGACAGCGATTCGGGAAATTGCCATTCAGTGTGAGGTGGCGGTCATTGGCGTGGATCGCATCGACGACGTGGGCGTCGGAACCGCCAACCTTGACGGAATGAGGGAAGCGCTGCTCCTGTGTCAAGAGTCAATCGACTACGTGATCACAGATGGGTTCCCAGTCACGGGACTGGGCGTGAGTAACATCGGGATGTGGAAGGCTGACGTCGTTTGTCCAACCGTCTCGGCGGCTAGCATCATCGCCAAGACCACGCGAGATGCGTTGATGGATCAACTCGGGGTTGAGTTACCCACCTATGGGTTCGCTGACCACAAGGGATACCTGACTGCCCATCATCGGCGCGCACTCGCAACTCACGGCCCGAGCCGTTGCCACCGACAGAGTTTCGCCCCCATCGCACGCCTGCTGAACCAGCCTCCTGGCCCGCGCAGTAGGCGAGCGATTTGCGATTCGTAACCGAATCGCTGGGCCGGGCCACTGAGTTTCGACCTGTTCGACACGACCGACTCGAGGAAGCCGGGTGACCGACTAGGCGAGCCCGCTCAAGACGTCGAGCGAATTCAGGCAGTAGGTCAATACAGCGACCGCACGTTCGCGCACGATAGGGTTCCGGGCAGGCAAGACTGCTTGCGCGACTGGCCGAGACTCGGTCGGCGCAGCAGGTAGCTGATACTCGATGGGTCCGAAACACCCCGACTTGGCCAGAAAGGTGAGGGATGAGCGCCGAAGATCTCGAACGGTACGAGACCGAGGTCGAGTTGCAGCTCTACCAGGAATACCGGACCATAGCTGAGAACTATCGCTACATCGTCGAAACCGAACGTCGCTTCTACCTGGCCAATCACGTCGATGTGCGGCCGCAGGCCGGTGCCAACGGTGAGGTCTATTTCGATGTGACGCTGCGCGAAGCGTGGGTGTGGGACATGTATCGGCGGGATCGCCAACTGGCTTCCGTGCGGGTGGTGACGTTCAAAGACGTCAACGTGGAGGAAATCGACCCGGACGTAGAAACCCCCGACAGCGACTAGCCGGTTAGGTGATCAGTTGGACGCCCGCCGGCTGCTGAGGTTGTGCAGAGGGCCAGTCTTCCCCAGCTTGGTCCCGCCCAACTACGTTCTTTGTCTCCGCCGTCCACAGTGGCGGCGGAGGTCCACATGGAATATGACGTCTCGTCTCGACAAGGACTCGGTTCGGCGGGAGAAGAACTCGCCGCAGAACTACTTGCGCGGCAGGGGTACCGAATCCTGGCGCGCAACTGGCGCACTCGGTATGGAGAACTCGACATCATCGCCTATCGCAACGGGGTCCTGGTGGTGTGCGAAGTCAAGACTCGGCGCAACGGCCGATTCGGCGGCTCCCTGGCCGCTGTCACCCCCATCAAACTGGCGCGAGCCCGCCGCTTGGTGAATCTCTGGCTGCTCTCGCAACGGCCAGTGGACGTCCGCATCGACTCCATCCGCTTCGACGTGGTCGGAATCGACTACGACTCGGGCCGCCAACGCATCCGCCACCTGGCCGGAGTCCAAGCATGAGGTTGGCGCGGACGTTCTCAGCAGTCGTCGTGGGCGTGCACGCCCACATCATCGACGTACAGGCCAGCATCAGTAGTGGCCTCCCCGGCATTTCGATCATCGGTCTGCCCGACACGGCCCTCAACGAGGCCCGTGATCGCGTGCGATCAGCCATCGTCTCGAGCGGACTCGCCTGGCCGGACACAAAGATCACGATTCTGTTGAGTCCAGCGAGTATTCCCAAACGCGGGTCCGGCTTCGACCTGGCGATCGCGCTGGCCATCCTAGGCGCGAGCGGGCAAGTCCCGGGTGAGGAGATCGAGAACACAGTCGCGGTGGGGGAGTTAGGCCTAGACGGTAGCCTGCGTCCGGCCGCTGGAGCCCTGAGCGTGGGGCTTTCCGTGCGGCGGGCAATGACGCGCGAATCAACCGGCGAGCAGAGTTCGGAATCAACTTCCCGGCATCGGGCCAAAGTCCTGAGTTCTCGGTCGGACGCTGACGTGCTCGGTCTGATTCCCGACTTGGCTGTCGAGGGATTCTCCTTCCTGGCCGGGGTGGTCGCCCGGCTTCGGTGTGAGACTGAACCCGAGTGTGAGGTGTTCGACCCTCACCGTTCCCGTCCCCTCGAACTTGGGGGCGTGGGCGCCCGATTTGCCGGACGGGAAGCGACTACTGCGTCCAAGGACATGTCGGAGGTTCGGGGCCAGTCCGATGCGAAGTGGGCACTGGAGGTCGCTGCCGCGGGCGGTCACAACGTGGCCCTACTCGGTCGTCCCGGCGTAGGCAAGACACTGCTCGCCGAGAGGTTCCCGTCACTGCTGCCCGACCTCGACGACGACGGCGCAGTCGAGGTCACGGCCATTCACACCATGGCTGGTACGACGGGAGCTGGCGTGGACGGCCTGATCAGGCGTCCGCCCTGGTTCGCTCCGCACCACACCGCATCCCGAGTCGCGCTCGTCGGAGGTGGTAGCGAAGACCGCCCGGTTATCGGTGGCGCCACCCTGGCACACCGCGGCGTCCTGTTCATGGACGAGGCAGCCGAATTCGACGCCTCGGCGATCGACGCTCTCCGAGAGCCCCTCGAAAGTGGCGCCGTTACGATCGCCCGAGCCGGATTCAGCGTCTGCCTACCGGCGGACTTTCAACTCATCGTGGCGGCCAACCCTTGCCCGTGTGGCCGATCAATGGATCCCGATCACATAACGCCGTGCCAATGTACTCCGGTGCAGCGTCGCCGGTACACCGGCAAGCTGTCCGGGCCGTTCATGGATCGCGTTGACGTTCGAGTGGTCGTGAACAAGCCGCGGCCGTCGGAACTGGCGGGGACTTGCCCGTCGGCAGAATCGAGCGCAACCATCGCCGAGCGAGTCGCCGAGGCCCGCGACCGCCAGGCACACCGGTTCGCCGGAACCCCGTGGGCTCTCAACGCCGAGGTCCCGGCCGGAGTGCTGCGGGCTTCATGGCCGCTCACAGATCGAGCACTAGCCACACTTGAACGAGCCAGCAGCCACGAAAGCCTGCGGGGCAGAGACCGCATCGTTCGGCTGGCGTGGACGATCGCCGATCTGCTCGGTCACTCCAACCCCACGTCTGGCGACGTCGAGGCGGCGGCTCGGTTGCGGCAGCTGGACGGTCAGTGGGCAGCATGACAGGAACTGACGCCGTCATCGCGTCCCTGACCGGCATCGCTGCCGAGAAAACAGACGCGCTGATGGACGCGCGGGCCCGTTTGCTGCTGGGCCACCTGTTCGAGCCGTGTTCACCGGACCTGCTCGATCGTCTCGACCGGTCCGAGCCCCGCGACATCGCCAACGACGAAGCCGGTATCGGCCGGCGTAGTGATTACCTGCCTGAGGTCGGGAATCCACTGGAACGTGAAATCGAATCCCTCCGAAGTCTCAGGGCGCAGGTCATTGTGCCCGGTCACAACCGTTGGCCCACCCAGTTCGACGATTTGGGTCGGGCCCGCCCGCTAGCGTTGCGTGTTCGCGGGTCCGAGTTGCGGCCACTGCTGGCGCGCTCGGTGGCGATTGTGGGGGCCCGTGCCGCCACCCGATACGGCGTCGCGATGGCCGAAGACTTGGCGGCGGGCTTGGCCGCGCGCGGTTGGGTAGTGGTGTCAGGCGGTGCGTTCGGGATCGATGCGGCGGCTCACCGCGGAGCTCTCGCGGTAGGGGGCCCGACGATCATCATGTCGGCAGGAGGAGTCGACCAGGCCGTGCCTGTCGCGCACACGGACTTGTTTGCGATGGTGGCTGAAAACGGGTGCATCGTGAGTGAGGTGCCGGTGGGTTCTCCTCCTCGCAAGTCACGATTCCTGGTTCGAAATCGTCTGATTGCAGCGGGCGCGCGGATCGTGATTGTCGTAGAGGCCGCGCAACGCTCTGGGGCCTTGGCGACGGCTCGACACGGGCATCGTCTCCACCGACTGGTGGCCGCCATTCCCGGTCCGGCCACCTCGACTGTCTCGCGGGGCTGTCATCAACTGATCCGCGACCAGGAAGCAATTTTGTGCAGTTCGGTCGCCGACATCGAAGAGTTACTGCCCGACCCCTCCGGCCTCGCCCCGACTTGACGTGTCCGGTTGGGGCGACGACAGTGGAAGAGTGGACTCCTGGGAAGTGATCCTGGCGCAGTTTGGTCACGAGCTTGCGGTGCGTGCACAGATCGCACCCGCGAGCCAGGACGCCTACCGACGCGACGCGAACGCCTTTGCGGCCTTCGCTGTCGACTACGGATGTATCCACGCCAGCGATTGCTCGGAGACCGTCGGCCGCGCCTGGTTGATGTCTCTCACCGCCGCAGGATACAGCCGCTCGACTGTCGCGCGCCGCGGGTCATCTCTGCGAGCCCTCGTCAGCTGGCTGCACCGGCAGGGCCTCATCGATGACAACTTTGCTGATCGACTCACCACCCCTCCGGTTCGGCGCACGCTGCCGACAGTTCTGCGACTACACCAGGTGGAAGAGGTGATCGCCATCTGCGGTCGAAACCTCAACAGTCCCGACGCCTCGGAGCGAGTCGCCGCTATGCGTGACGTTGCCGTCGTGGAGCTGTTGTTTGCAAGTGGCATGCGGGTGGCTGAGCTGTGCGGTCTCGATGTTGATGAGCTCAACGAAGCGGGCGGCGTAGTGAGGGTTCGCGGCAAGGGTGGTAAGCAACGCGTGGTCCCGATCGGCGAACCTGCCTGGTTGGCGCTCAACCGATGGCTGGATGAGGGCCGACCCCACTGGGCGAGCGACTCGTCCCCGCCAGCGGTGTTCTTGGGCAGAAGGGGTGGCCGCCTCAACCAGCGGACAGCTCGCCGGATCGTGACCGATGCGTCATCGCAGGCCACCGGCGGTTCCGGCGTCGGCCCTCACACTATTCGGCATTCGGCTGCGACTGCAGTCCTCGACGGTGGAGCCGACCTGCGCACCGTACAAGAGTTCTTGGGTCACGAGTCACTGTCGACGACCCAGATCTACACCCACGTCAGCACCGAACGGATGAGAGCCACCTACCAGCAGGCCCATCCGCGAGCATGACCGTCGAAGTGCCGACTTTTCCGGACTTCCGACCGTCAAATCCATCGCGCACCAACTGCGCTGACCTCGTTAGAGTTGGTAGGCAAACTATCCACACCTGGCAGCCTGGGCTTGCTTCGCTCCGGTAGTCCGAGCGTGACCACGATAGAGAGGCTCACCCGACGTGTCTGATGCGCTCACTGTGGACCAGCTGTGGAGCCAGTTCGTCGACACCTCTGACAGTCAAGCGCGGGACGCGTTGGTTGTGCACTATGCTCCGCTGGTCAAGTACGTCGCCGGTCGGGTGTCGACCCGGTTGCCCCCGCATGTGGACCGCGCCGACCTTGTATCGAGCGGAATGATCGGGCTCATCACGGCCATCGATCGTTTTGATCCGACTCGCGGTGCTACGTTCGAATCGTACGCCACGGTCCGCATCCACGGATCCATCGTCGACGCCTTGAGGGTTGGCGATTGGGCCCCACGATCGGTTCGTTCGGCGGGCAGGCAGATCGAACAA